>NZ_CP045997.1:5317283-5558031 GCF_010233585.1 Spirosoma endbachense | reverse complement strand
ATGGTTATCAACTTGTTAGGGCGAAAAAAGCCCAAAAATATGGTTGCTCAACTAGAAGACTTTGCCGACAAATTCCTAACATTGATTCAGTTCATGAATCAAGAACTGGTTTTATAAGAAAGCCCTGCATCAGCATAAAACGCAATCCAATCCTTTTCTTCCCTTTTAAAAGAAGTTATACTTCCTGATGTATATCCATTATATAAATCAGTTCCGAATCTCAATTCCGAAGAAAACAACCTTGTCAAAAATTTAGTTGCTATATTAATACTAGTAATCCGTTTTACTTCGCCCTCTCCAACACTAATACTTAAATCCCGACAAATACTAATTATTGTTTCAAGAGCCTTTAATTTAAGTTCATAGTTTTTGGCTTTAAGTATTTTACCCAACTTTTCGAAATTATTGATTAGGGCGCTATAACCACTAATAGTCCTATAGTCACTTTTTAATGATTTAAGAAAAAATGAATCAATCCCATCTGAAAGTCCATCTATTGTTTTTATAATTTCTTGTTCATCTAAATGTATTTCAGAGTGCATAATTATATTACGATAAGTTTCAATCTCTCTAAATTTATTTTCTAAATTATCGTCTAAATTATACTTAGAGATCATTTTGATTCTTTCAATAGCTTCACTGAAAGTTACAGTATGAATTTTCTTTTTAAGAGAAGTTTCAAATACACTGCTTAAATTTTTTGCTTGCATTTCTTTATAAGCCTTCTTTACTGTTATATCGATTTCTTTAAATACTAAATATTCGCTGTGTTTTATGAGCACATCTTTTAACAATATTTCTATTCCATGTTGAATGAAAAGTATTGCATCTTTTAAAAGAAAAAATCTGTTATTATCATTTGGATTTTTGAAAAGTAAATTTTCATAGGAAATTATGTTCGCAAAACCTTTTTTTAGCGAATCTATGCCGCTTTCTAATAAAGAAATTTTCATTTTATTTATTAACAGTAAACGATTGAAATAAAGGTATTAAAGTACAGGTAAAAAACAATTTTAAGTCCATAAGGTCCATTATAGGCCCGTGAATAAGTTTAAAAGATTTAGTATGGCCTTGCCACGCAGATAATGTATGGTCTAAAAGCGTCTCCATTACTTTACAGGCTTATTCTCGGGTCTATAACATTCAAAGCTTTATAAATGGTTTTTTTCGCTAGCTAATATGTGCTTCGACGCTATACTGTTGTTAAGAAATGCTGTTTATTTACAGAGCGAAAGGCCATAATCCAACACTTCACTAATATTAATGTAAGTTGTTGCGTTCTCTTTAGGTATACCATCTTCGATTAGCTTCTTTGTTGCCTTCTCATCGACTGCCCATATTTCGCTTGTATCCCTGCCACCGTTATTTTTGGCATAGGTTGATCCAAGTCCATTTACACCGTAAACAATACCATTAGCCTCAAAGGTAACCTTGTTATTTTCACATTTTAGTATGCCTTGCTCAACTGTGAAAGGCCAGTTCTTGAATTGATCTCTCCGAATTAGTTTTGAATTTGAGGTTTCCATAGAAGTATTAGATTTTTTAATTTTATTAAGTTGCGCTACAAGGCTTGAATTTTTTAATTGGAGTTTCTGTACCTCTATCTTTAACTTTATCCTTTCCTCGTCAATCCTGTTTTTGGCTGTATAGTCGCCAATAAAAAAGCCTGCGCCGTATAAAATACCGGCAATAGCAGTAATTAAGGCAATTGCCCAGGATTCAGAGATGCGGTATAGAAAGTTAATTTTGGGCGACTCAGATACGGCAACTGGAATGGGTGGTATCGGATTTAAATGGTTTAGAGACCCATTGATCTCAATATATTTAATGCAGTTTCTAATCAGTTCTTTAGCAAGCCTAATATCACTATCAAACTGCCACTTGTCGTAAAATATTGAGTATACACTTGTGTGCGTCAAGAAATTAGAATCATCACCCAAGTACTTTTTTATTATCCCCACCGTAAAGTCCGCCCAAATACGGCCTTTCATCCTATCAGTAACATTATCCAACTCTTCCAGTTGATACTCAAAGGCTTTGATAGCCTTTTCCTCTATGCTCATTTTTCAGGGCTTTCAGACAAATGTAAACCGGTACACAATTTAGTACAATTCATGTGGATTTAGTGTAAAATCAGATCAAACCGCCATTGAAAAACTGAGTGTATGTTTCCTTAGACGATCTGACTTTAGGAATTTTAGAGCAGGTTAGTCTATTAAAGACAAATCGAAAAAGGGTTCAGGACTTCTTCCATAAGAAGGAGGTCACCTTCTTTACAAACTAATTCACGGGTCAATAAATAGAAACCGCCCGGCCAATGGTCGGGCGGTTTGCTGTGCTTGATGACAAAGTTCGATCAACTGTTAAAAAGATTTGGTTAAGAATTAAACTAAGGAATCTCAATCACCAAATCTCCCTCCCCATTCTTCACGCCCGTAGGCCGCTTTTCGAGCAAGAACACGGCAATGCTTAAGATTGCCGCCAAACCGAATACATAGCCAGCCCGACGAAACCCGCCAAACAGGTAAGCCAGCAACACGACTAATATGGCAAAGTAGATATAGACCTTTTCAGAGGTGAGCAAGGCCGATAGCGAGTCAGGAGCGACGAAACCGCCGTACAGATAAAACCGCACGTCTTGCCCTAATCGGTCGTTGGCGCTTAATAGTGCGTCAGGCAATACAACGGTGTAGCCCTCAATACTAAGCGGCAAATAACTGTTGTGCCGGTCGGCTGGACTGGTTTTCTGGAAGAACGTGAGCGGTTGGCGGTCGTAGGGGTTTTCGTAGATTTCGACCGGGTGCGAATGGAACCGAATCGGTAAGGCTCCTGATGCCAGGGCGTTCGCTCGTACGGATGCTGAACTAGCCGGTTGATAGCCTGTTTTGCGTTCGTTGCCGGTTAGCTGGTTGGGTAAGATCGTAAAGCGCGTAATCACTAACGACCCGTTAGCTGGATAGGCCCACAGGATGCCGCCCGTTTCTTCGTGCAGGGGATAAGCCGCCTGTAGCTGTTTCAATACAGCCGCTTTGATGACGACCGAAACCGGCGATTTGAGCACCAGCGTTTTGCGGCCTTCGGTGGTAATCTCCCGAAAGTATCCGGCATTCACTAATTCAGCGATCATACAAAAGAATGTTTGGCGATATCACTCATCGAGGAGCTGGTATACAGAATAGTATTTGGGTAAAAAATTAAGCCGGGTCAATCTGCCCGGCTTAATCTGACTCGTCATCACGGTTAGACTTTGCCCGTTACGCGGCCTAAGGCGATTAAACCCAGGAGCAGAAAGGCCCACATTAACTTTTTGGATTGCCTGACAAACAGGCCCACCAGCACCAGCCCCGCCAGCAGGATTAAGACCCAATCAATAGCGGCTAGTCGGGTGTCTGGCGCGTTGTATAAAACCAGTGGAAACACATCGACCGTCCCCAATCCTAAGTAGGGTGTACTATTCTGAAAAAAGACGGTTGACAGGCTATTACTCCAATCACTGGCAAAGTGGTCGATAGCCGCGCCAAACAAATGATCCTGCCCACTACTGGTGTGGTAGTCCGGCCAAAATGGTTCGTTAAAATCCGGTCCTTTCCACGTATGGGGATAGCTGCCAATCAATTGCTGCAAGCCCTGCGCGGTCGGAATGTCATACAGACAATGGGGAACCGGTTGGAGTTCTTCCTGCACCACTACCAAGGCTAATTCCGGCTTTTGGTACGTACTGCGGATGTGATCGAACACATACCGGAATTGCTCCAAAAATGCCGCCGTCGATGTGCCCCGGTCATTGTAGCCATGTTCCACTAAAATCGCCCGAACGCCCGTTTTGGGAATGTAGTTGATAAACACATCCTCTAGGGGTTCCAAGGGTTGACGACTAGCCGGGTCAGTGGTGCCCGGTGGCAGGCTGGTACGGGTTTGACCCGTTAAGAGCTGATAGGCTTGCAGGATATTACTACCGCCATAAGCGCACCCATAGAACAGAACCGGAACGCCTAACCGCTTGACTAACTGGTCGCCGAGTTGCCCCCAGGCGTCAGGATGATCATGGAACGGACCTACTTTAGTGGTTAACTGTCCGAACTGATAATTACGGCTGGTCAGGTTATCCAGCAACGTAATCACCCGTTCGTCATTGGCCGGTAGCTGGTGACTCTGATCGTGCCCACCCTGCATAAAACTATGGCCGAACAAAACGAACACTTCACCCGCGCCAACCCGGTTCCGTAAGATTATCGTTTCGCCTGCCGATACGGTTAGCGAATACCAGCCGCCCGGCAAACGAACCGTTCCGGCAAAATGCCCATCCTTATCGACGGGTAGTGTCTGCACGAACGGAATCGCATAATCCAGCGTCTGCGTGGCTCCAACATTGACCGGGCTAAACGATGCTGTCACGTTATCGATGCCCGGCGTTACCGTTCCTGAAACCGGGATATAGGCGAACCCGGCGTTATCGCGCTGATAAACAGCGTTTAAAAAGGGTTCCTGAATAGTGAGCTTAGTTGGCATGGGGCACGATGCTGGATAAGAAGTGGAGAAAAGCGGCCAGCAATCCGGCCAGGATCGCCAGCCGAACGCCCGGCGTCAGGCTCTTAAAATCGGTCGGCAAGCGACTGTAGCCATAGGCCGACACGAAGCCGAAGACGGTAATACAGGCCAGCCAGCAACCGCCTAGCGCTACCGATAGTGTCCAGCAAATGGACCCCACGGATTTGAGTACGAAGGACATAAACCCCATCTCTAACCGGGCGCTGGTGAAGTCGGTCAGAAAGAAACCAGCCAGGGCAAACGCCGATTGGAGAAACAGCCGGTTGATCCGCCGTTTCACCTGGTGGTGTTGGGCTTCGATCTGTTCTTCATTCGATGCCTGCAACTGTTCGTCCGAGACCAACCCTAGCTCCTTGCGTAACTCGTTGGCGTGGTTGTCAGCTTGAGCGGCAAAGCGATATAAGCGTTGTTTGTCGTCATCGGTTTGGGCTTTTTCGGCCTGGTTGCGGTAGCCCTGCGCTTCGTTTTCGTAGACTGTAATCAAACCTAGTTTTTCGGCCCGTTCCTGTTCGGCGGCTTGCCGTTTATCGGTCTCAATCTGAGCCAGTTGTGCTTCAAGCTGTGCCGCCTGCGTATTTAAATCGTCTAAGGTTGCCATGAGTCAAAAAGGGTTAGTAGGTGCCAGCCGGAACGAACCGGGCAATCTGTTGCTTCACGTCGCGAATGGTAATCAGCCCGTCACGATTGCCGTCGAGTACCCGATTGAGTCGGTAACGTCGTCGGTCGAGGGCGGTTCTGCCGTCCGCACGGTATAAGATTTGGGGATCAGGATGACCCAGAAAGGCAGGCGCAAACACCACTAAATAAGCGTCGTACACGTCATGCACCCGGCCTTTATAGGGTTGGTAGTAGCGTTCGACATAAGCCAGTTGCTCAACCGGATTCATAGCCGCCAGCTTGCCCGGCGTCGTGCCTAATCGGTAGGCCGTTGACGGAATGAACTGAATCAAGCCGACCGAGCCGGAATAGGGATTTTTTACATTGGCCCGAAACGTGCCTGCCGTCTCAAAGCGCATGACCACCATCAGCCATTCGGGTTTGACGGCCAGCCGTCCGGCGATACCAGTAACCTCCGAGACGAACGAAGCCCGGTAATCGGCGGGTACTAACTCGGAGTAGATCAGGGCTTGTGGTTTGCGCGTGGGCGGCTTGGCATCGGCACAAAAAAAGACCGATGCTGCCAGGAGCAGTACCCCTAAAAATGAGTTCATACGATAGAAAAAGAGGAAGGGGTGAGACGAAAAAAGGGAGCCGAACACAACCCGGCCCGGCTCCCTACAAAGTGGCCTTCAGTGGCCGGTCGGGTGACTAAATGCCGATGGCGTCAGCCGGTACGTAGTGGACTTCTTCAATCAGCACATATTCGACTTCCCCTTCATCGCCCCCGTAGGTCAACATGACCGTATCCCGAACGCCAACTCCCGGCATCATCGGCACGGCGGCTAAGGGATAGATTTGCGACGCGGTAGACGGATGAACCACCATCGACCCATCGGCATTGGGCCGGGCGTGGAGACTGACAAAGCCCATCTCATGGGTAATACTGGCACTCGTTTGAATCTGGTAGGACCCCCAGGGCACTTGTTTTTCAATGAGCGGCCCTAAGGCGTGTTCCCGTTGCCGCCCCACGTAGATGGTTACCCCTGGTTTGAGGACGAATAGATAGGCTTCATCGGCTTCGATGGTGACCTGAACCGATACGGGGCCCAGGGCAATGGCCCGAAAGATGCTGTGTCGAATTAAGGAAGAAAACATAGCGAATGGGTTAAAAAGGGTTAGGCTTTGATGTCGACCAGTAGCACCGCCGATTGGGCGTATTTGTTGGCAAACGACAGATTGTAAGTGCCTGCCGACAGCGCCAGCGAACCGCCCGGTTTGACGGCATACAAGGCATTGAGGACCGCGTTTTTATCGCTGATCGATAGCTCGCTCATGGCGTCGTCTAACTCGTCGGAGGTCACAAACAGGTTGGCCGATGAGCTGTTAATCAGCGTGGTTTTAGCCGTCACGGGAGCCTGAATGGGTCCCGCCTGGGTGATGGGGGTGAAGGTTTTAGCCATTGATTTAGGCGCGTTTAAGGGTAAAAAAGAGGACGATGATGACCGCTATGGCGGCAATGGGTAAGACCTTTTGGTCGGTGGTGATACTGCCAGCACTATAGCCAGCCGGGATGTAGCGGCTAATGACCTGCTTGATTTCGCCCACCGTAATCACGCCGTCATTATTCGTATCCAGCGGTTTATTGGCGGTGTACTGTTTCGAAGGCGATACGTAGACTTTTTGCGCGTCAGGCCGACCGATGTAGGCCGGAGCAAACACGGCCAGATAGACCCCGTACAAATCGGTCATTTTGCCCCGATAGGGGTTCAGATATTTTTCGACCCAATCCAGTTGGGACACGGCGTCCATCGCCCGTAGTTGATCGAGGGTAACGCCTAAGCCACTGATGCCCACGGCGGTAAACTGAATCAAGCCGTAGGCTTCACTGTTGGGATTCTTCACGGAGGGTGAGAATGTGTTAGCACTCTCAAAGCGCATGACGATCATTAACCAGTTGGGATCGATGCCGAGCCGGTTGCAGATGGTTATGACCTTGTTGAGAAAAGCGGTTCGGTAAGCGGCTGGTACGGAGGTTTCGTAAGCGAGCGCCATGTTAAGACAGGTTTACGGCGCTTTTGAGCACCCAATACGGAACGCTATACAGGGTGCCCACAAACGGAACCGTTACGGGCTGATCGTACTTGACAAACAGGTTGGTATCCCCCTTATTGGGAATATCAGGCAGCACACGCTCACTCGTATACGTCCCTAACAATTCACCCTTTTGCGCCTGCCGAACCGTGCCGTACGGGGCTTTATCGACCCGAATATTAACGGTCTGATTGGCCGTGACTTTGCGGCCCACGTTCGCCGTTGGGTTGGTGGCCGGGTTACTGGTGGGCGTCGTTTTGTAGACGATGTTCCAGAAGTTTTGCAGGTCGGTTCGACTGAGTTCCGATTGCAAATCAGTGGTTAACTCGGAACTGTACAGCACCCGGTAACTGTCCGACACTTTGGAATAATCCCGGATTTGTTGGGCGGTCTGCATGATCAGGTCTACATCCGTGCCGTCGACGCTCATCAGCAGCTTCACACCCGAACGGTTCATGGCATCCCGCAACGCCTGCGCCTGTTGGGTATTGAGGTCGGTGCCTGCCGTATCGAGGTAGGTTTGCTGTTTGGATTTACCAAATCCCGAAATCAGCAGATATACGCCCACCAGGGCCAACACCATCAGCAGGATGTTGTTGTAGCCGCCGTCGTTTAACTCTTTCAGCTTGTCGCTCATGAGAGTAAGGGGTTAAAACTTGAAGGATTTCAGCAGGGACCAGAACGGAATCTGTTGCGCCAGCCGGGGAAACGCCTGCTCCACATCGGTCAGTTTGATGGTGCCTTTATCGGCTTTGGCCTTTAGTTCGTAGGCTTTGGCGATGTTTTCCGGCGTCAGGATCTGCTTGGAGAAAGCCGGATCAGCTTTGATGCCGTCCGCAATTTTCTCAATGATGTCAGTAGCGATGGCCGGATCGTCGGTCGCATCAGCCAGGGCGTTAAAGAGCCGGGCTAATTGAAACTGCACATAGTCTTTATCAATGACCTGTACGTCAGTTGATTCAGTACTCACAGAAAGTTCTTTAGTCTTGGCCATGATGGGGTAAGGGGTTAGGGGTTGCCAGGGGAAAGGGGATCAGAGCCGGAAACCCGACCCACCCGAAAACACTTTTTTCATTTCACTAGCGGCCTGCACGGTATCTGATGCCTTTCGGGTCATCTCCAAAAAGTCCGGCGTACCGTCGTCATCGTCGTCCTTCATGTAATTGTGCAGGGCGTCGATTTTCTTGCGGTATTCGGGCCAGTCCTTAATGAAGGCCATGAAATCGCCGTGCATCTGTTCGAGCAAGATCCGTTGCCGGGTTTCTTCCTGAATCTTGAGCACCACCGCGTCCGAAATGCCGTACACATTGGTCGAAGGAGCTGCCTGCATGGGGTTGGAGGTTTGGGCACTGGTGCCTTTAGTGAACGGGAACAGATAGGAACCGGAACGGTCTTTAGGATTGCGCGAACATTCGAGCTTGTACTGACCCGGTGGCAGAAATTGAACCGTTTTGCGGAACTGCTCCACGCTGGCGTTTAGATCGGCTTCATCGGTGTTATCGCCAATCTTATTGTTGCCGGATCGAATCCACCAAAAGGGCGTCTTGTTGTGGTGGAGATAATCCACCGCCTGTTCTACAGTATCCATGCCAGAGGGGTTTAAACAGGCCCGGCCAACGCCCAACGAGCGGGGATTCGGTCAGCCGGGACACTGTTATTTTTTCATTTTAGCAACCCGTTCCCGGACTTGCTTGCGCTGCATCTGTTCGCGCTTGATGGTATCATTAAAGGCCTTTACTTTCTTGCAGCGCTGTTCGTAGTTCTGCAAGGTTTTCAGGCTGGCCCCGGCTTTGGGAGCCTTCGGGTAACGCTTCATTTTTGCCATGTTGGACCGAATGAGTTAGGGTTAAAAAAGAGGAAAGCGGCCCGGCCTATTCGGGTAGTACCGGGCCTGTTAGCGATGCCGGATACTACCGATACGAGCGCCGTTTTTTGCTGAGTCCGAGGGCGGGTGCAATCAGCGGTTTCCACAGCAGGGCAACCAGAACCAGCAGCACCAACCACCAGTAGTTCGACAGGAACGTACTGATCTGCTCGCCAATGGTCGGCGCTTTATACGTCGTGTCGGTGGTCGTCACCGTGCCACCATTTGAGGTAGTGGTTACGGTGCCACCGCCCGAACTGGTCGAGCCGGTACTGGTCGTCGTGCCGCCACTGCTGGACGTGTTGGTTGACGTGGTGGCTCCCCCCGTTTCATTGGAAACACTGTTTCCTGCCGTTGATGTAGCCGTAACCCAGTCCGAGGCTTTATTCAAATAGTAGTCGAAAGCCGGACCCGTTGCCGGTTGCAGATAGGCGGGGGCCACACTAATGGTTTGGTTCTCCGAGTAGGGACCAAGTGAACATTGAGCCGATGAATAGGGGAAAATGTAGTTGGGGCCTGCCGTGCTGTTGCGCAGATTGTCAGCATAGGCGGCTGGCTTTGCCTTCAACATCATTGTCCCATCGGCAAACACCTGACCGACGATCACCACATACTTACCGTCCGAGGTTTGATCGACAAAAACCGGCCCGGCTTTACCTAAATAACCTACTTGTTGCAATGCCATTGGATTCGAATTTATTGGTTAAAAAAAGAGAAAAGGTTACTCGTTAAACGACTGGAAAATGACCGGATAAATGGCTTTCCAGCCGACTGAATTCGACCAGGCATCCACAAAAGCCAAGCCTGAACCCAGAGCAAAGGCCGGAAATCGGTGGTCGCGAATGGTGCTATAATCGCTGGCCAGTCGAAGCGGAATTTTTACGTTTTCGGGCGATGCTTCAAAGCCCATCGCCACCGCCGAATAAATGCCCAATTGTTTGAGGTAAGCCGGAGAACGGAACACCACCCGCCCGACCTGATTGACGCCAAAGGCGTATTTTTTGCCATTGACCACCACTTCAAAGAAGGGTTGATTGACGGCAGTTTGCCCGATTTGGGCGATTCTAACGCTTGCCATTTTTGGAGTTGTTAAAAAAGAGGAAGTAGAACAAAATCAGCAGGACCAAAAAGGTAATCATCAGTACTTTGGGGTCGGAAAAGTCGATGTTAAAGACGCGGTTGCCGGGATCAGGCGCATTGCTGGTGGTGTCGGTTGGCGTGCCGTTGTTGGTCGTGCCAGCGGTGCCGGTACCCAACAAACTCGCATAGGAAGGATAAGCCGCGACAATATTCTTATTGGACAGAATCCCGTTTTTGGTCAGGATCGACAGCGCCTTATCGCCATACTTCAAGATAAAATCCAGCGTGTTGGCAAACTTATCATTACCCTTCGCTTCGGCGGTGGCTTTGGCGTCGGTTACATCAGCGGTTAGCTTGGCATCACTAGGCGAAGCATAGTCTAAGGCGCTGAAATCGAAATTAGCGGCTGCATACGCCTGGGGGTCATAATAGACGCTCCACTCGTCGTAAGGGCTGTAATCGTCATAGGGGTTCTCGTCCATCGGCTTAAAATTTAGGAAGGTCTACGTCAAAGGACTGTTTAAGCGGCACCTGGAAACCTTCGGCGTAGATTAGCCCATCAATCAGCAAGCCCACTTTGCCCCCCTTGAACTGGTTGATAATCGAGCCTGCCGCCGTCAAGAGGTCGAAATAGGAAATGTTGACCTTGACAATCAGGACCGTAGCCCCGTTGGGGGTGATCGTCTGCGGACTGGTGATCAGGGCTTTACCTAAGAACTTACCCGCACTCATCACGTCGAAGTCCGCCGACTTGACATTGATCGAGCCGGAACTAACGTTTTGCGCTTTAAGGGGCAGATCGAACGAAATGTTACCGCCCTGTAAACTAACGTGTTGGGGCAAGCCCACGGTAAATTCTAACTGCCGGGCGGTGCTGACCTTGTTGAGAATGTACAAGGCAATGATGAGCACAATAACCAGAATGATAAATCCTTTCTTCATCGCCGTTGTTGGTTTCGTAACGCCAGTAAAAGCAGGAGCAGTAACCCCGCCCCGACGTAGTAATACCAGGTTGGTATGGTCGTTGGCGCTTTTTGGATGGGTTCCTTCGGGTCGGGTGGTGTCGGGTCTGGATCGGCTACCACCAACTCTTTAAGCAGTTGCGTGCGGATGGTAGCCAGTTCTTTGAGATCATTGGCATAGTCCTGAATCAGGGACTGAACCTTATACTGTTCCAGGGTTTGGGCCGACGTGGCTTGCGCCTGCACAAACGTGACAGCAGTGCCCACCACCGGAACCAGCGACAGGGCCGACGTGACCACTTTCGTCAGGGCATTGAAACTATCGGTCGATTGCCCCTGAAGCTTGGTCAGCAACTGGTCGGTACGCCCTTTAATGAATTTGACCCGTTCATTAATGGCGTTGATCCGTTCATTGACCCAGGCCAGCCGGTCGGCGGCTGATGTGCCCCGATAAGGAATTTTGACCGCGTTGAGCGTAGACCCTGACTGGTTGTTGATGGCATTGAGTTCGGGCCAGAACGCGGTTTCGTCCAGCCAGAAATTACTGCCGCCAAATCCAAACCAGTTCCAGGTACTCGGATTGGGAATACCGCTATCGGCTTTGGGGTCAAAGTATTCCAGGACGCCGTTATAGGTAGTGTTCAGATCAGCCATTACATCGACTTGCCAGTTTGGTTTGAAAGCGCATTTGCTTCGTTGACTGTGCAAGAATAGTATGACTTTTAGTATGGATTTAGGTTTACTACCTTTAACGAAGGATAACTGAGGAAAACCGGGGAAAACGCAGGATAACCGAGGGAAACGAATGAAAACGGCGAAACTAGGCGTCTACAGCAAAGCCGATTTTTTGCTGGCTTATGGGGTCACGATGCCCATTTTTGAGAAGTGGATTGAGGAGATCGAGGAGCAAATCGGCTGGAAGAAAGGCCAAAAACAGAAGTTCCCGCCCCGGCTGGTTCAAATCGTCTTTGACCATCTGGGGGAACCGTGAGATAAGGCTATGTCTTTCGAAAAGAAACGTTTATACTTACGTAGTCTTGTTTACAGATAGGCACTCATATAAAATTGGATGCGATTAAGAAATAGCTCTGCACTTATACTCTATACCCGAACACGATGAAAAAGCTATTTTTACTTTTTACTTTTTGCATAACCCTTTTAGCTACAGGGTTTGCCCAGCGAAAAACGGATGAACTTGCTATTCGAGCCGTTTTGGAAGGCCATTCATTAGCCTGTTTGGATGCCGATGTTGAAAAAGCGGTGAGCTACTACGCTCACTCTCCCTACGTGGCTACTGCTTTTAGCGAGCCAGGTTACCAACGGGGCTATGATGCGGTAGCGGCTGCTTACCGAAAAGAGTTTGCCAACGCCCAGAAAAGCCCAGATAAACTGACGACAAAGGCTTATCGCTACCGAATTGTGGGTAATGTCGCGTTTGTAACCTACATTGAAACCTATACTAAACCAGATGGAACCGTAAGCACTTCTCATAAAGCGGGCTATTTAGAGAAAGAAAATTCCCGCTGGAAGTTGATTGGTAATTTCTGGATACCTGAGAAAGCCCCTTGACTGGCTAATCCTGAAAATACCAACTGACAACAACAAGCCCGGCCAACGTTGGCCGGGCTTGTTGTTTACATAATAGAAGCTTAATTCTATTTGCTGCCAGTAGTCTGATCAAATCTAATCGTTACCTAGCTCAATGACCTCAAAGGGCACCAAGATTTTATTTTCGCGTCGGGCGATTTGGTGCATTACCTTGAGGGTTTTATTGATGGCATCTTCGACCGACTTGGCTTTGATGATCCCACAATCATCAGGGTCGTGAAGCGCCCGAATCATAAAGCGTTTTGGGGTCGTGTTAAAGGTGGGTGTTAGCATCGTTTGTTTGATTTATAGGTGAGAAATGCCAGCCGAAAGCCTACCGTATTTTTCCTGAAAGCCAGTCAAAAGCCCCTCTAAAGCCTACGGTAAGCCTATCCGGTTGTGTTAACGTGCTTTGAGAAAGTCGTTGAAATCGTTGTAGCCCCGATAGATGGTAGACCGATCGACAACCATTACCCCCGTTGCTTCGATAGCCGATAGGGCGTTTTGTCCCGCACGGTCATTATCCAAATAGCAGAAAACCGTTTGGGCCTTTTCCAGAGTGGGTAATGCCTGTTTTAGATTCGTGACTGAATTTAAAACAATAGTATGGCTGCTTGGCAACTGTTTCCCGTAGTAGGTAAGGGCAGAAAGGAAATTAAAGAAACCCTCAAAAACATAATAGGATCGACTCTCAGCAACCGGGATCGTGGTAATATCACTACCACCAATCCACGTTTTAAATTTCTCATTTCGAATTGCCCAGCTTCCTGAATCAGTACGAAATCCGATCCCAAAATAGCGGCTACCTTTTCGGGTATAATGAATTTGCCGGACCCAACTCTGAGCATAGGCAAACGGGATGCCCCGTTGCTGTTCTACATACTCAATTAATTTAGGGTGTTGCAGGGTTCGATTGGCCGTGATGCGAAACGTGGTATCCACGTCCGTTTCGGAAGAAATCTGATAGCTGGCTAGTTCCTCTGTATCGAAGGTGCCCGTAAAGGCTTGTAATCGCTTTACCGCATCAATAAAGGCAATCTTCTCCAACTGTTGAACCAACCGGATAACGTCTCCCTTTTGGCCCGTACTGTAATCATAAAACACGTTGGCAATCTCGTTGACAAAAAAACTGGGTGTTCGTTCGCCCGATAAAGGAGAGCAATAGGCATATTGGTTACGGCCCTTTTGTAATTTATGAGCAGGTAAGACTCCTTTGCTTTGTAGATAGGCAGTAATGGGTATGTTTTTTACCGTTTCGATGGTGGTAGCGTCAATCATTTCTTAGGTGATTAACGCTTTTATTTTGGCGGCAAAATACAATTACCAGAGCCGCCAAAATAAAAGCGAGTGAATGAAAAAAAAATTAATTTTCAAAAAGTAGGGTACTACATCCTACTACCTACTACAATCGGCGTTAACTCACTGGTTTACCGCCCCTTACAACCCCGTTCCTCAAAAACCCTACTTACTACATCCTACCTAAAAATCGCCGTTTTGTAGTAAGTAGTAGTAAGTTTGTAGTAGGTTAATTCTAACAGAGTTACTACATATAATAGACTGATAGTCTGAGTGGTAGGTAGTATGTAGTAAGTGTAGTAGGTTGTTTTAGGAAAAAAAGTTTTTTTTTAAAACGGGTTATCCGGCGTGCCTACCGGCTGGTCGGCAACGTTCAACAGGTTCTCACTCAGGTAGTAGCCCCAAACTGGTAATTGTCCTATTCGGGTCTGTGCCTTTTCGACGCCCATTTTCTTTAACGCCCGGCCCATATTCTCACTCGTTAACCGGACGGTATTGCTGGCCAGTTGGGTTAGCCGCTCCACCAGCTTGTAGGGCTGGTAGAACGTGCCGCCCTGCTCTTTGGCTACCGGCGTGAAGTATTGCAGCAACATCTGGTATTCGACACTATCGCGGCCATAACGGGCATTGTTGTTCTCGCTGTGGGCAATCTCATCTTTGTCGAGTTGAACCGGGTAATCGTTCTGAAACAGAAAATAGGCTTGCGCCCAGACTTTGTTGATGTCAACGGCTCGATAGCCGTTCGGCCCCCCGTTGTCGTGATTGATGGAGAGCACTTCGAAGACGATCCAGCGCACGTTTCCCGTTTCATCGACCAGAAATTCGCGCTGGTTGGTCGAGCCAACGAACGACGCCCGGCGTGACATAATTGAATCCTTTTTGTCGTAGGGAAGCCGCAACTTGATTTGTGACTCGGAGAAAAACGCCTTCGCCCGGTTGACATCCTGTTTGCTTAATCCGGCCAATTCATCAAGGTTAATCATAAAGTTTTCGGCTAAGGATCGCTTCGAATCTTTGCCCTCAAACTCAATATTCTTTTTAGAATATTCGGCTAGGCCGGTGCCTTGCAACAGGTTCTCAAAAAAGTAGGTTTTGCCGTCATTCTGATTGGAATAAAAGGTAAAGCAATGCTTATTAAAGGCGATGGCATTAAGCCCTTGCGCCACCATGCGCACCAGCATTTTTTTGAACTGTCGGAGGTAAAATTCCTGATCCGTTGTGCGTACATAATTAGCCAGAATACCGATGTAATCCGTTTTATTATCCCAGGGCGGCAAACTCTCAAAGTATTCAAGAATGGGATCAAAGCGGGGCACAAATGACGATTTCAATAGAGCGGCTAACTGCTTATCAAAGCCCGTAAAGCCTTCACGCAGCAGCTCTACTTCTAAATCGGCAGGGTTGAGGGTTTTCCAATCGGTTTCCTGTTTGGGTTTGTATTCCAGGTCAATCGAAACGGTGTTAAATCGAAAGTCATACTTGTTTTCCAGGTAGTTCATAATGAGTAAAAATTTTATGGGTTTATCAGCAGCTTTGCTCATTGGGATTGAGTCAAACGGATTTAGGGGAACTCCACATAAAAAGTCCGAAAGCTTTTGCGCTTCGTAGACTCAAAAAACAGGCGGGTCGCATCGGCGAAATTCTCAGCGTTAACATTGACCACGCCTTTAATTCCGCGCCCTAAAGTGCGGTAGTGAAAACGGTATTTTTTCATAGGGCTGCATCGGAGATAGGTTGATTCTCATAGTCAAGCACTTCGTCGGCAATGACGACAATCATAAAGGGAGCTTTACCAATGTATTCGGAGTACTGCCATACATCGCGGAAGGCCCTCCAATAATTTGTCTTGTCTCGTTCACCCGCATCTAACAGCTCAGCCTTGAACCGTAGCTGGTTGGCTATTGTAGCGTCTTTGTAAGCAATACCAAGAACATTTAATGATTTAGAGTGGGATTTTTCTCCTTTGCTCATAGTAAAAAGTTGGGGGATTGGTTAAACTTTGCATTAGTTTTACGTTCAAACGTGTAATAAGTACGCCAAAACGTTCGCAACGTTACATAAATATGCTACCATAATGCAAACTTTTTCCGCAAAAAATTTTGATATGGAACATCACGGAGAGAAACTAAAATCAATAACTAAGACTAAAGGCTACAATATCAGTCAGTTAGCGGAGTTATTTGGGCTGACTAGAGCAGCGATAGAGAAACACTTTAAGAGTGAGAGACTTACACGAAAAGTATTAAAACCTTATTCTGAATCATTTGGCTTTTCACTGGATGATTTTTTCAGTGGAGAAGCGATTGAGTTTGCAAATAGGGTTGCAAAAAAGTCAGATGTAAGTAACGAAGATGTAGTAACTCTACAAAGAGAGCTAATTGAATGGCAGCGTAAATACATTTCGCTGCAAAGCGATTATTTAGAACTGACTAAACGTTTTTTTCCGAACGCGGCTCAACTGGCTATGGCACTATCATAAGTGAGGCAGTTGGTAAACCATACAAAAAGTAAGGATTATTCGGCTAAACGGCTGAGTCGCAGTACTGTACAGAAACGAGGAAATCCGATATTCTCCACCCAATTGCAAATTACCAATAACAAGGCCGCTTCAGTTTCCTGAAGCGGCCTTGTGCGTTTAACTATTCCAAGATTTAAAAATCTTTCCGTAAATAAGAAAAGCACAAAATCTATTGAATGATTTAGAAGAATATCTGGAATACAAAGAATCATATTCACGAATAGGAAGCTTCCACATGATGCTCCACAACTTTTGAAGTTGATCCCTTTTATTGGCTTAACTGGAGACTAGCTCCTTCCTCCCATTTTAACCGAACGGGTAGATCATAGATAATCCGACGAGCAGCGGCCACAACGTTTTGTGGCAACACAACTTCGTGTTTTACGTGTACGATATCGGTGCTGGTCGGTATCTGCCCACACGACCACGTTGATGGATCATTCCAGTTGCCATCATGAACCGAGTAAATCTCTCCCGTGCAAACTGGGCCAAGTTTAACGATCCAGGCAGAAAGATCAGTGTTCGTTTTCCCCTGCACATCGCCATCGGTAGAAGCGGTGGTGCCAACCAGCAGATAACCCCCATCGTTACTGGCAACCGCACTTTTTATTGTTTCTGCCGATGAACCACCCACTTTTTGTAGCCAGCTTTGGTTCTGTCCTATTAGGTTTTGCAGTCGCAGATCGCCACTGCGTTCGTTTACTACGTCAATAATGGTATGGTTTGTTGGATTGACACCGGCAACAAGCAACGATTTTGTACCAATTACACGTCCTGACAAACTAAATCCTTCTATCACATCACCGTTTTCCCCAATTGTAATAGCTTGGTTCCCTGTACTATTAATTGCTCCTGTGACAATGAATGACCCATCGGCATAAGGATTACGGATAACATCATCAAAGTTGTTACCAGTAATATGCTTTCTCCATGTCATAGTTAGTTGTTGGTCCAGTTTAACAACCCAGGCCTTTTCATTTAGATCGGGATCACTGGCGACACCGACCAGCAAATAATTTCCATCTATGGTTTGAATAACTTGCTTGGCATTTGCAATAGGCCTGGGATTATTCCCATAGTTACTGCCTACAGTCTTTGAGATCGTATTATTACCTTCAGAATCAAACTTGTAAACCTCTGAATAGGTCCCGTTCCGCCCCGACTGCGTATATCCAGCTGCTAGAAAACCACCATCAACAGTATAAATCAGGCTGGTAAAGGTTCGTACCAAAGAAGCAGATTCAGTTTCATTGTTAGCAAATGATTTCACCCATTGAGTTACTCCATCAGCATTCAGGCGTGCCAGCGACCATCTAAATTTATTGTAAACCAGAACACCAAAACCTCCATCTGGAATAGCAGTTATATAAGTGGGCGTATTGCTGTAGGATGGAAGTTCAGGGGAAGGAGGAATGGAACTTTGCCACAGTGTACTGCCTGACTCTGATAATCTCAATACATCACCGTAAGAGATGGCATAACCGTTGCTACTGGCCCGGGTAATTTGCAAGATTGAAGTAGTGTAGGCGGGCCCGAGTATGCGTTGCCATTGAATGGCAGGTGGTTGAGCTGTTTGTGCTTTTGTGGGTAGAGTAATGGAAAGCGGCAGACATAGCCAATAAATACCGGATAGAACTCGGTATTTGTTCCTTATAAATCGAATCATTACGAATGATGGCAGCCTTTTCTGGCTATCGATGAGTGTTGTAAAAGGGAAAAGATAAATTGCGGGAAGTGGACTCTTCCTAAACCAATTGATTTAGCGGCCTAATTTTACAGATTATAGAAGGCACGGCAAAATGTAGTTATTATTCGGCATGTCGTATACATTAATTTCTAGCGTTTATCCTATATCGTATAGGCCAATGCGTTATGAACAAAAGTAAAACAGAACCACCATTCCAGGAGCAATAACCGCTAATGCTGCCTGCTAATCAAGATTTTCAAGACTATCCATTGGCCGATCATATAGCGTCAATAGGTGTATAGCTCATTTTAATGTGAGTCCGTTTTAGGCTCCATGCATTGGGTGACGCAATGATTATTTAGTAGTCAAGAAATAAGGACTTGCGTAGCCCGCTTTCTCATGCAACGATTTCTATTGTTTTTCTGTCTCCTGGCCTGCTTTGTCATCAACAGTTGTTCCGATGCGTCTACTTCCCGTCAGAACGCTTCGTCGGAGATAAAGCCAACAGCCATCCGTTATGATGGTCAGACCTACCAACTGTTACGATATGGTAAACCCTATTTCATTCAGGGAGCAGGAGGAGTAAGTTATCTCAATCAGTTAAAAGCCTGTGGAGGCAACTCAATTCGCATCTGGGACGATCTTGAAGCGGGCCCAATATTGAAACAGGCCCACACATTAGGGTTAACCGTATTATTTGGCCTGTGGGTGGAACGCGAAATGGAAGGTTTCGATTACGATGATCAGTCGGCGGTTGACCGGCAATATGAGCGAATTCGTAAAATTGTATTAAAATATCGATCACAGCCCGCCTTATTAATGTGGTGCGTCGGCAATGAGTGGGCGCAGGCTGCCGATAATTTCAAGGTGTTTGATGAAGTGAATCGGATTGCTAAACTGGTTCACGAATTAGACCCTGATCATCCGGTTACTACGGTGATCTCACCCGATAATGAACGTGCCGTCTGGCTAGTCCGTCAACGTTGTCCGGCTATTGATATTCTGGCTGTCAATTCCTATAAACTGACCGAGAAGCTAGGGGAGATTTTCAAAAAAGGAGGATGGGATAAACCCTATCTAATCTCCGAATATGGTGCACAGGCTTATTGGGAAACCCCAACTACACCCTGGGAGGCCCCCATTGAGCCTACGAGTCTCCAGAAAGATCAATATGTGACGCAGATATATCGCAACTACATCGGTTCACGACCCCCAAATTGTCTGGGCTCTTATTTGTTCTATTGGGGCTATAAACAGGAGGAAACTCAAACCTGGTTCAGTGTTTTCGATGAGCAGGGACGATCTTCTCCACTGGTCGATCTGGTACAATTGCTCTGGACAGGAAAAAAGCCTGCCAATCAGGCTCCGGTCGTACAATCGTTGTTGATTGATGGTCAGAATATTACCCACAAATCGTTTACTGGTTCGCCTTCATTTCACCGGGCGCAGTTGGTAACCACCGATCCTGAGCGCGATTCGCTAACGTATCATTGGGAAATAAAACGTCGCGCCCAACATTCCGCCGACTATGTCGGTACACCATTACCTGCACTGAAAGGACTGATCCAGGAAACATCAGGAGCATCGATTACCTTCAATTTACCCCGGCAGCCAGGCTCCTATCGGCTCTTCGCTTATGCCTATGATACTCATCGGCACGTTGCTACGGCCAATTTTGCCTTTCAGGTAACAGAGTCCGAATCAGACAATTAATTACACAGCCCATTATCTATTCGTACTTTTGGTCAGAGCCGTTGATTCAAAACAGAGGATTGCGGATCAAAAACAACCCCTTTTACTTCCAGATAGCGCTCCTGAATCATGGTCAGTGCGTCCTTGATCCAGCGGGTTGATTGTAACTGACCAGATACAGTACCAAAATGAATGAGCAGAATTGGCTTCTGGCGTATGCTATACGACGAATGTGCCCGAACCGTATTTCGTGGAATTTGATAAAGGGAAGCAAAAGACCACTCATGCTCGGCAGGCTCATTCATAGAATCATTGTTGACAGATAGGCCGAGCCAGTCTACATACAACTCACCAGGATAGTAGTCCGTTATGGTCGAAGGCCGGGCCGGACACCAAACCCAGGCAACATTCTCGATTTTGCGTTCCTGGTAGAATTGCACGAGGTATTGCCAGGTTTTCTGGTACAACGCCAGCGTCGATTCCTGCTCTATGCCCCAGGGATGGCCAGGATCATCGAATTCGGGCATGAAACTAATCAATAGAGGGCGTTTGTAGTGCTTGATATCCTCGGCGAACTTGACCAGAACTGTATCGTAACTCCCGGTCAGTATTGTCTGTAAAAACGAACGAATTCCCTGATCTGTACTGGATTGACCCAGCCTTGGTTCGAGATAGAGTAGCGGTATCTGAGTTTCTGATTCAGGCCAGATCGGGTGTATCCTACCTGAACTGGCTTTTAGCGGTATGGCAATATGCTCGGCAATAATAAGACTATCAGACAACGCAAGGTTTCGCCGGGATACGGAAGCCGATGTACGCTCCACGCCAACATAAAACGACTGGGTATTGGCATGTCGAATGTGAACAGGCAGATGAGCCGTTCGCTGCTCATAGGTAAAAATGGTCATGCCGGTAGCCGCTACGACTACGCCAATAAACAACGGAATGGCTGACAGCCGTAACCAATAATATAATCCATAACGAGCCTGCCAGGCTGCTAACCGAATTGACCAGAACGATGCTTTTCGCCGGGACAACTCATCAATCAGGCGACTTACCCGTATCAGTAGTTTTTCCTGACCAATCAGCACATTAATACCCAGAATGATCGCATTCAGCAGGGCAAAACCGATCATCATTCGGGAGTAAATATTGCTGTGGGCAAACCGTCCGTAAACGTAAATGCTATAGCCAATGGTAGCAATGGAGACCAGACTCATTACCAGATTGGGCAATATCAACATGAAATTATTCCGGGGCCTATCTTCTTTAGGCGTTGGAATGTAAGGCACTTCGACCCGAAAAATAGTATAAATTAAACCCAGTACGTAAATCCACCAGGTGCCACTTGCCAATAGTCCACCAATCAGATGGAAACCTGCTTCATGCCTTTCAATCAGCCACCGTTGTGCATATTGCCGAATCAGGAAAGCCGTTGCCAACAGCGGGAAATAGGCGGTTGCAAATACGGGCAAATCCAGTTTTAAGGGCAAATGCATCGTTAACAGCGAACCAATTGGAATCAGTAAATCGATAAGTTGTACGACGCCCAGCAGGTAATAAAGTGGTATGGTCCCGTAATGGAGCCGCTGCCGGAGCGACAGCCTGCTGAATAGCTTTGGATAGGTAATGAGCAGAAGTTCAAACGTACCTCGGGCCCATTTGAGTTGTTGTTTGTAATAAGCCGATAGCGTAGCTGGCACTAAGCCATAGGATAACGGTAGTGGAATATACACTGATTTCCAGCCTTCTGCGTGCAAACGCATAGCCGTATGCATATCTTCAGAAAGTCCGTTGGCATGCCCTCCGATCGAGTCGAGGGCGGCCCGGCGAAATGTGCAGTTAGCCCCAATAGCTTGCGTCGTACCATATTGACCCATACAGGTCATCATTGGTCCGTAAAAGCTATACGTTTGCTCAGTTGCCCCAAAAGCGACAATACTTTCCTTACCATTGTAATACCCCTGCACGCATTGCACGAATCCAATGGAAGGGTTTTCAAAATAAGGCAATACATGATCCAGAAAGTCAGGAACGGGTACATGGTCCGGGTCAATGACCAGGCAGATTTCTCCGGTAGCCTGTTGAAGAGCGTTATTGATATTACCCGCTTTGGCATCGTTCTTTATCCGGCGGGTTACGTGTCGAACACCCAGTGCCTCACATTGTTGCCTTAAATACGGGTCGTCGGCTTCATCGCAGAGGTAGGTAGTATGCGGATAATGCATGGCCTGAATAGCCCGTAATGTATTCAAAACCATATCGTAAGGTTCTCCCGCACAATAGGTGGTCATGACATCGACTGTCCAGGTTCGGGTGACAACAGGAGGAGTTGGCGGTACTACTTTCCAATAGTGGTACCATTCATGCAACAAACGGAGTAATTTAAAAACAACGGAAATTGTCAGGAGCACGAATAGCCAGGAATAGCCCCAGTTATCAGGCTGAAAATATACGCCGATAAAAGCGACCCAAAATAACAATCCTATCAAAATCAGCACCCGTAACGGACGATTATCGTGTGCTGTAGATGTAAAGTTATAACGTGAGTTGGGCGATGATTCAGTAAAGGTTGGCCACTTCATTATGAATTGGGCTATCTCTTTTATTTAGACTTTATTTTTTGAGCAAGGTCAACTGTGTAAACTACCTTCTTTTTACACCAGACCACCAGCATTTTTCCGTTCAGGAGTGTAAGAATACGGATTCCTTAACGTCCCGGCATTAAACTTTCCTTAAACCCTATCCTTTTGGCGCAAGAAGTAAATTGTGAGCTACAAATCTCCCCTGGCAGGCCCACTAGTTTTTTTTATCGTTGGCAACGGTTAACCGATGGATGGCGTATAGGCAAGCGAATAGGTAATATGAACAAGATGAAGTAAAACGCCCGGTCGATTGAACCGGGCTGTTTTTTGCACCAACTAACATCAATCCGCTCTTCAGGCCTCAGCTATAATCACCTCAATTAAACTTATTTCCTGAATCTTACTACTTATAACTGCATTTTCTCAGCTTTTGGTTTTCACCTTAACCATCTTTTAACCCCAGCGCCTATACTAACTGCTTAACTTTGTTTAGAAGGTTTTTGGAAAAGAGGATGGTTAAAAAACGCCGGGCTTATTAGGCCCGGCGTTTTTATGTTAACGTCTTTTAACATATGACCTCGTACAGACCAGCTATCTTTGCGGTCTATAAAGAAATATCTCATAGGTTAAGAAAACGGTAAATGCCGGTCTAGCTTGGGCCGGCATTTTTTTAGGTAAAGCCCTTACTCGGGTCTAGTATTCACGGCAATAGCAAGACCTCGTTCAATGTAGCCACGTGTATCAATAAACAGGCTATCCAGATAATTCATCAACGCCAGAACGCTAACGCGGGCCGGACTAGCTGTTCCATCAAGCCAACGCTCTGACGAAACAATACCCAGGGTTGTAATAACCAGTTTAAGTGGGCCCGACACTATCTCAATCTGGGTTTCGCTCCGGATTAAACTCACCTCCTCGCGTTGATCCCAGTAAGGATATCCCAATCGAAAACATTGTTTAGCTTCCGATTCGGTCAAACCTGGCAACGGCCGAAGCAGTAAACGCACACTATGCAGGGGCACTGTACGCGTAAACGATTCTCCATGGAAGCAAACACCGGCTGTTGGTGTCATCGGATTACCATCTATTCTGTCACGAACATAATTAAGGATACCAACTTCCCCATGTTTAGCATGATCAATAGCATTGATCTGTACCTCCTGGCCAAGATATAAAATCAGCTCTTTCGCCGTCAGTGTTATCTGTATGCTCATAGTCGCCTATTTAACCCTCTTTCCGAGCTTTAATAGATCTTCGCTACGATGATCCCGGCATTAGGGTTTAAATATCGGATGGGAATGTCCTTTCAGCAAGAAAATATCCGCTTTTTGTGCCACTAATAAACAGAGAACACCATTTCAGGTACCAAATTCTTTACAATTCACCTCAATTGTCAGCTTAGACACGTTCCATATAGAGCGGTCATAAACGAATAGATCACTACTATGGATATACGTTTTAAGCCAGAGGCCAGCTTTGTGCCTATCTGCCCAAAACGGCGAAATCCAATAGCATAATCCTGTCGTATGTACTTCTGAAAAGAAGCTTACAACGTTTTAGATCAGGCTACTCCAATGGGGCTGCCTGATTTTTTATTGGCACAGGTTGTATGTATGATTGACTGGTAAGCGATTTAGTAGCCTGACCAATAATCCTGCTTTTTCTGACCATCTATTCCAACGAATTTTCCCCTACTGGAGTCATGGCTATATACTGTTCAGGGTATGAAACAAAACCTTCTTTTTCTGATCATCCTAGCTGTAATGATGATCGAATGCCGTTCCAATACAGATATTTTGCCAACGGGTGTCTGGTCCGAAGGGTGCGTTGAATTAGCACCTTATCAGGGGGCCTATCGCCTTAGCGGCATGTGCTGCGCCTATCTGCTAATTCCAAAAATTGAGCTGAATCAATCCCGTTCATTTACCGTCAATGGCAGTTATCATGCCTTTACGGGCGCAGGCTTTAGTAATGTTCCCATCCAGATAACGGGCCAGCTATCATCCGATGGCAACGAGCTGACCATTGGTTACTCGCTCAATTCATCGCCTGTTATACACAGGCTTACATCCGGTCCGGCGAAATTAGCCTGCTTTTGCGGATGCGATTAGTAGACCAAGCTATTATTCTACACCTTTTACCTGCATTTGAAGCGTATAAATAGACTCCGATGCTGTAATAAACAAGGTGCGCCGATCTTTACCGCCGAAACAAATATTGCCAACCCAACGGGAAGGCACCGGAATCGTCCCCAGCTTCTTACCGGCAGGGTCATAGACCGTAACACCCTTCCCTGACAGATACAGATTACCCTGATTATCAAGCGTCATGCCGTCAGAACCCTGCGCAATATAAAGTTGCCGATTTGTTAAGCTTCCATCTGAATTGATCTGGTATTTATAGGTTTTACTGGCCCGAATGTCGGCAACAAACAGGCTCTTACCATCGGGAGTGCCGACAATACCATTGGGCTGCATGAAGTCACTATCGACGATAATGGCCTCTTTGGCATCTTTAGGGAGATAATAAACCTTCTGCCCATCGATATCCGGTTTTTTTCGCTCCCAATAGTCGCGCTGGTAATAGGGATCGGTGAAATAGATACCCCCTTTGGGGTCAATCCATAAATCGTTGGGGCCATTCAGCCGAAGACCCTTAAAGTTACTCAGGAGGACAGTAATTTTCTTTTCCGGGCTAATAGACCACAATTCATCCTTTTCATCGGCACAGGAAATCAAATTACCTTTTTTATCAAAATATAATCCATTAGATCGACCAGCTTTATCCATATAAACCGACAGTTTTCCGTCTGTGTCATACGTCCAGATTTTGTCGTTGGGTTGATCGGTGAAGTAAATGACTCCTTTCTTATCAACAGTTGGCCCTTCAGTAAACGCGAACTGGCTCGAAATTTGGCGAAGTGTAGCACCTGGGGCGACAACTTTTACGGAATCAACTGCCTGGGCATTAACCATATGGCCAACGATCATGAGGCCTGTCAGCAGCAGTAGTAGTACTCGAAATCTGGCGTTGCAGCAGTTATTCATAAACAGTAAAAACGTTAGACATAGGGAAGACGGATCTATCAGCGGTTCTACTGTTTCTGGCATCAGGATCTACAATAAGAGCGCAATTGGTGGCGTCAATCAGATGACCAGAGGGATCATTTGGCGTACGGATAACGTAACTACAAGCGCACTAACTAGCTGACATAAAGCAACCTGAAAATTACTCATAGAAAACAATAGTGCCATCGATAGGTTTCTATAAAACAGATTTCGTCTATGCTTATATTGCAAACCGTCATTGCATTTTTTTTTGTTTAGCCCTGGCAATCTGTGAACTTATTCTAGTTGAATGACTCTTTCAAACGTTGACCTAACTAACTGTGAACGAGAGCCGATCCACATTCTCGGTTCTATTCAATCATACGGCTATTTACTAGCCATTTTGCCTGATACCTATACGATCGTTCATGCGAGCGACAACATGGCCGATCTACTTGACATTTCAGCTGACCAGCTACTGGGGCAATCGCTTGGCTCGATACTAGCCAAAACTGATTTATCGGTCAATGCGCTGGTTGAACTGCTGAACGTAGGCCGACGAAGCGGTTCATGGGATAGTATGAACCCACACCAATTCGTTATAAACGAAAAAGCCTGGAATCTCATCATTCATCAACATAACGGGCTTATTATTCTGGAATGGGAACCCATTGGTGACCATAATCCGCTCAGGAACCAGCAACTGATTGCGCAGGCACTGACGGAGGTTCAGGCAAGTCGAACCCTCGCTGATCTATTACAAAACACGGCTCAGCGTGTAAAAAAGATTATTGGCTTTGACCGGGTTATGGTCTATCGTTTTGAGTCCGACTGGCACGGGCATGTTATAGCCGAAGCCAAAGAGCCTCATCTGGAACCCTATCTGGGTTTGCATTATCCGGCATCCGACATACCACGTCAGGCTCGTGAATTATATAAAGTTAATCTGGTACGTTTGATTGCCGATGCCACCAGTACTCCATCGCGCATCTTATCACAGCCAGGTTGGCCGGAAGATCACCCGTTAGATCTCACCCATTCCGTACTCAGAGCCGTATCACCCATTCATATCGAGTACCTCAAGAACATGGGCGTGCAGGCGTCCATGAGCATTTCCTTGCTGTATCGGGGCGAATTATGGGGGTTAATTTCGTGCCACAACACGGTTCCCCGATTCGTCGATTATCCGGCGCGGCAGGCCGCCAAATTTGTGAGCCAGCTGCTTTCGACAGCGCTTGAGTTTCGTAAGGACGAAGAAGATCAGAGTAATTTGCTGCTCTATCGTCAGCATGGCCAGTACATTCATGAGCAATTATTGATCGATGAGAATGTAGTGCAGGCCCTCACAAAACGATCACATACCATTCTGGATCTGACAAAAGCTACCGGAGCGGCCCTTCTGTTCAATAATCACATTTACCGACTGGGAAAGACGCCCAGCGAGGTTGACATTCGCGCACTGGCCGACTGGCTCAAAGCAAGTGATACCGAAACGTTTCTGGAGACGAGTCAACTCGCTGCGCTGTATCCACCCAGCGAAGAATTTCGGGATATAGGTGCAGGGCTTTTAGCCATTGTTCTGTCAAAAGAGCTAAATGAATATGTTTTCTGGTTTAAATCCGAACAGATTCAGCAAGTTACGTGGGCCGGAAACCCGGATAAGCCCCTAACGGTCGGTGAAAATGGGCAGGGGCGCATTAGTCCCCGAAAAAGTTTTGAAGCCTGGACACAAACCGTCCGGAACACATCGGAACCCTGGTCGGAGGCCGAAGTGTCGACTGTAATCAAGCTCCGCGAAGACGTTTTGCAGGTAATTACCAAACAGGCGAACGAAATACGGGTCTTAAACCAGCGGCTGCAACTGGCCTATGATGAACTGGATGCGTTTAGTTATACCGTCTCGCACGATTTGCGTACGCCTTTATCGTCGATCCGATGTTATTCGGAAATTCTGCTTGAAGAATACGGTCAGGACTTTCCGCCGGATGCCCACGTCCTGTTCCAGAAAGTTATTGACTCTACGGAGCGAATGCGGGCCCTCATCCGGCATATTTTGTACTATTCACGAATGGGTCGTACCGAGTTGAATACCGAGCCAATTGATATGCGCCATTTGCTGGAGGGTATTCGGGAAGAGATTCTGGTTACGGCGAAAGACCGGTCATTAACAATCGACATTGGCGACACACCGCCCATAACGGCCGATGAAACGATGGCCATTCAGTTATTTACAAATTTGCTTAGTAACTCAGCTAAATACACTCGCTTATCTCCGGAAGCCATTATTCACGTCACTGGAAAACAAACTGACGGCGAAGTCATTTATTCGGTGGAAGACAATGGTATCGGTTTCGATATGAAACAGGCGGGCAAGATGTTTGATTTGTTCAAACGATTAGAAAATGCCCGGTCTTTTGAAGGCTCCGGTGTTGGGCTGGCCATTGTTAAACGAATTATAAACCGGCATCAGGGTAAGATCTGGTATCACAGCGAACCCAACCGGGGAACAACTTTTTACGTTTCTTTACCGATAGCAACTACCTCATAACGTATGGCAGATGTTCTATACATCGAAGATGATGCGAATGATGCAGATATATTCAGCCGGCTGATGCAGAAGTTACAGCGCCCCATCACCTACACTATTCTTAGCAGTGGTGCCGAAGCGGTTGATTATCTGACTGGACAGGGTCAATACCAAAAGCAGATCACTCCCTTACCTAAGCTGTTGTTACTGGACCTCAATCTGGTCGGTCTTAGCGGCATTGAGGTCGTACAGCGTGCCCGCATCCTCGATCGCACACGATTCCTGCCAATTATTGCGTTCAGCACATCCGATAACCCAAGCGACATTCGATCTGCCTACGAAGCAGGGATCAACGCCTATGTTGTAAAGCCGGGCACTTATCAGGCAACCGGCAAATTGTTAAGCCGTCTGTATGATTTCTGGCTTGAAAACAACACCCGAATCGATAACAAATGACATCTTTACCCGAACGGCTCCGACAGGAATCCCGAACGCTACATGAGCAGACGGAACAGCTTTTCTATACCGAATCACTTCGAAATGGGGCCCTATCGGCCGCAGAATACGGCCATCTGCTTCGCACTCATCTGGTATTTCATCAGGCTTTGGAATCATCCATTGACCGGCATCCTGCTTTCTTTGAGGAATATGAACCCAAAACCCGGCAAAAAACACCATGGTTGACGGCCGATCTGGCCAATCTGTCGCTATCGCTGCCCCAACCGATGCCTAACTTGTTTGCGGGCTGGTCGCCGGTTGCTTTGTTAGGAGCGGCCTATGTTGGTGAAGGTTCGATGCTGGGCGGCACGGTTATCTGGAAACTCCTCCAGAAAAATCAGGCAGTACAACCGTTGCTGGCAAAAGCCCGTTTTTATGAAGGGTATGGTTCAGAAACCGGCCATCGCTGGCGTGATTTCGGTGCTTTTCTGGTTCGAAAAGGCGATGACAATTCCGATGAAGTTGTTGCATCAGCCAAACAAACATTTATTGCCTACCAAACTGTTTTCCAGCGAACGAAATCCTGATGACGACCATGCAACGGTTTATTGGATTTTGCCCGGTAAAGATTCAAAAACGGGTAGAAACACGTTAAATGTCGATCCGTGACCCGGCTGGCTGGTTGCATCGATAGCCCCACCGTGACTCTCGGCCACGCGCTGACAAATGGCCAGTCCAATACCCGTTCCGCTATAAATGGTTTGAGCGTGTAACCGCTGAAACGGCGTAAAAATACGGTCTTTGTATTTTTCGTCGAAGCCAATTCCATTGTCGGCAACCGTAATCAGCCAGAAAGATCGCCCTGACTGATCCTGAAGTTTCTGGGGAAGTTCGTTGGTCAGGGCCGGGTGAAAACGGATCTGTAGCATGGGTTGCTGGCCCGATTGCGCAAATTTAAGTGCATTGGCAATCAGGTTCTGAAAAAGCTGCCGAAGCCGTGATGCGCTACCCAACACAATCGGTAAAGGCTCCGTATCAATAATGGCGTTTTTCTCGGCAATCGTCATTTCCAGATCGCTGATAACATCCGTCAGTACGTTGGCCAGCGGAATCGGCAGGAAGGGTTCCCGCTGCGTTGTGAGTTGAGAATACGCCAGCAAATCTTTAATCAGCATTTGCATACGCCGGGCCGACTTCTGAATTCGCCGGATCAGATCGGTTTCACCATCTGACAGGCTATCCATAAATTGACTCTTCAGCATATCGCTAAACGACTGAATACGCCGGAGTGGCTCCTGCAAATCGTGCGAGGCTATCTGGGCAAACTGTTGCAGGTTTTCATTCGAGCGTTTAAGCTCGGCGACGGCCTCTTTCAATTCAGCAGCCTGCTGCAAAGCCGCCAGCTCGGCCTTTTTCCGGTCGGTAATGTTGTTGAAAGTAACCACAACGCCATCGCTTCCCTGCTTAACAGCCGATACTTCAAACCATCCCTCCAGGCCAAATTCGTCCTGGTAATACTGAATACTACCTTCAGCCTGCCCGGTGTCAACAACCCGCACATACAGGTCATAAAAGCCGTTTTCACGATTTCCGGGGAATACGGTCAATAACGACCGGTCAATAATCTGATCAGGCGTCATAAAGCTACTTTTGACAACCGCTTCATTGGCCGTATGCATCATAAAATCAATGATCCTACCGGCCTCATCACGCATAGCGGTCATGGCGATAATACTATTGAGCGAAGCGTCCAGTGTAGTCCGTAACTGGTGCGTCTGTTGTTCCAGATCCCGGGTTTGCTCATTGACCCGCTCCTGAAGTATTTCTTCCGTGCGTTTACTCGACGTAATATCAATGACGGTTCCCGTAAATCGGCTGGCTACCCCCCGTTCGTTAAAGAAAGCCTGGCCATTGGCACGAATCCAGCGAAGCCTGCCGTCTTCAATGCCAACTGTTCGGTACTCAATATCATAACGTCCGTTGCTTCCTGGTTTCAGGGCAGCCTGCACAATCTCATCGGTTCGCGCCCGGTCATCGGGATGAATTCCCCGCAAAAACACAGCATAATCTATCTGGGCAGTTGGTGGTAGTCCAAAAAGTTCTTTCGTGCGATCCGACCAGACCAGTTCTCCGGTCAATGGATTCAGGTTCCAGGTTCCTAATTGAGCCGATTCAATCGCTAAGCGTAGCCGCCCTTCAACCTCCAGAGTGCGAATTTCAGCGCGTTTCCGATCCGTCACATCGACCAATACACCGGAGAACGTCACAGGTTGCTTATGTATATCATAGGTCAATCGTCCGCGTGCAAGAACCCATTTGGGTTCATGACTATCGACAACGATTCGATATTCGGCTTCGAAACTGCGATCCAGATGCATAGCCTCATCGATCAGAAGCGAGACGTGGGGCCGATCATCGGGGTGAATATTGTTGGTGAATGTGCTTAGTGGCAATCCATTTGCCTCTGGCGTATCAGTTATGCCAAAAAGCTGAAACAAGTTTGAATCGCCAAAGACTCTATCGCTGCCAATATCCCAGAACCAGGTTGCAATCAGCCCTATACTAAGGGCAGTCTGCAACTGATCATACGAACGAAGCAATACGTGTTCTTCTGGAGGATGTGGATTAGGCTGAGCAGCAACAGGCTGATTCATGCGTCAGTGGCTTGTATCGAATAGATACACTAAACTAGTAAATAATGGGTTTAGTTATCAACAAATGGCAGGCCAGAATAGACTAATCCTAAAGGACGCCAATAGTTCAGGTAGTAATTGCCTTCATCTCAAACCCTGAAGCATAATCACCTTCAGGGTTAAAGTCGTCTTCGCCCATTGGGCCTTGTACCTTCTCGCTGTTCAATTAAACAGCTAAAGTTGATTTAAAAGCGGCCTCATATACATACGCAAGCCCCTAATTGGCTCCAGATTACTTGAACATATCATACTGCATGGTTTCATTTTCCAATAAGGCGAAACCCTATTAGCGTATTTAGCTAAAAAATATCTCTTTTTATACCCTAACATCTCTACACAGTTTACTTTTAAATAAGTTAAAAACAAAAATTTATATAATAAGATTATTTTTTTTCGGTTAGCCTTTATTATTATTGCCGCAAATTAATAGTCTAATTATGAATTTAAGATTACTTAAACACTACACATTGCTATTCATAACTGTTCTGTCGATCAGTTCCAGTGGATTTGCGAAGGATGAACCTGTCGACAAGGTCGACATGCCCACACTGTCAGTCAGCAAGAGAAAACTGCCTGTCCCTGTTTCGCCAGCCCGTAAAGGCCAAAACAGCCGCTTTGATAATGACCCCATCCGATTTACCCTCCGGGCCAACAAACAGACAGTCGCTCCGGGCGAAGAAATGGAACTTACCATAACCGCTCACTATCTCGACATTCTTTCTTCGCAACTGTTTATTCTTCCCGGATCAAATGCATTTGCAATAAAAGTTCTAACTCCTGATGGGTTTATACAAACCGGCGGGGACTATGCTGATTACATTGGTACTCAGCTTTCGCCTACCAACCCCAGTGTAACCTATACTTTGAAAGGCTATTTTACGAAAGCAGGACAAGCCTCAGCATTCAGACTCCTGCGTGGACAGGCAAATGCTAATGCAGCTAGTCTGTTTGTGGAGAAAGCTCGCTTATCCATCAAAACCAATAGCTATAAAGCTGCTGCCAGAGTGGCAAGTGACAACATCGTCTTAACCGCTAATTGTGAAGGATCTAACCTATCTATCAGCGGATCTTTAACAACCAGTAACAGTAATCGCATAAGTATTCTGGTTTTTAAGGATAATGCTATTGTGAATGCAATCAATGATCTGGTTGGCCCCTCCTTTAGTTAGACCGTTTCGATGAGTGGCAGTGGTTCATACTATGCCAAAGTGCGGGAGGTCAACAACGATGCCAATGAAGTCAATTCGTCGGTCGTTGCTGTTAACTGCTCGTCTACTCCTAATCCGCCCACAAATCCAAACCCGCCTACCGGAGGGTGCAATTTCAACCAGGGTCAATATTTGTTAACGACCAGTTGGGGAGAAGTTATCTACGCACATCAGTATAATGGGTACTGGTATGCCGCCTATGCTGACGGATCAAATTTCAAACCCCGCCATTGGCTCGAAGCCGTTAGTTACGGGCAAGCCAGTTGCTTTGCCGAAGAGGACCCAAAAGCCAACCCGACTGGAGGAACAACAAATCCGCCAACTACAACAAATCCACCAGCGAGTGGTGATTGTTCAGTAGCTAGCCCTCAAGGCCATGTTGATGCCCTAACCAGCACAGGGATTTGGGGCTGGGCATTAGATGGAAGCGATTTGAATAAAACCGTGATAATCGATATTTATATCAATGGAGTTAAAGTGGCTTCGGGCAAAGCACGGGAAGATCGATCGGACTTAGTCCCTGCCTTTGGTAACAATCCAGCAGCCGTTATCATGGTTTTCATGCAGAATGGGATTACAACCGAGAAGGGTCAAATACCTATACCATTACCGCTAAAATCTGCGGTACCAATACGGTTTTAGCCAGTCAGCAGGTAAGTTTTTCTGATTCAAGTCCAGGAGCTAGAAAACAGCCATGCGAAGAGTGCATTCTACTTAAGGAGGTAACCGTAAAAGCAGCAAAATATCGTGATAATGGCCAGCCGGCGGGAGATTGGGAGGGCAGGGACGGCGGCTCCAGCGATTCGGGAAATACGGGCTCAAATGATGGTAGTGGTAACAATCCTGGAGGTAATACCAATCCCGGAGGTACAGGGACTGGTTCGGGGAGTGGGCAAATCCTAAAATTTACTTCTACTAAACTAGGACCCTATATTAATGAGATTGAAGTCAATTTAACCGACCCTTGCCTTAAAGCGGTTACCGAATTTGTATTTAATATGACAAGTGGAGCTTTGGTGAGAAAGTGGGCCAGATGATGATAAATCTTATGTCGTCTAACACCCAAAAGAAAATATTCTTACAACAGGGATATGATGCTGACAAAGGACTTGATGGCTGGTATTTACCATCAAGTGGAAACGGCCAATTAAACTATAATACAAATGCATTAGGCCAAGCAAGTGAAGAGTATATTGCGGCTACCTTGATTCATGAACTCGTACATGGATACTATCATGAAATAAATAGTAAACCACTTGACAACGATGCTGATCACAACAATATGGCATCAGACTATGTACAACCAATGGCCCAGGCTTTAGTGGGGTTATATGGTATGCCTCAACAAGACGCTATAGATTTAGCTTGGGGAGGATTAGGGGCTACGCCCCAGTTTAAGGCTTTATCACCATCAGAACAAAATAGAATTATACTAACGAATACAAATTATAAAAATGGCTCACTGGGTAAAAAAGATTGTCGTTAATAAGTGGTCCTGGGTATATTTTTTATTCCTTTTTTCTCTGGAATTTACCCAAGCGCAAACCGAAAAACCAGTACGATTTCTCTATACTGAACCTAGAAATGGTAAACAGAAATCGGCTAGTTATTTTCTGGACGATTTTGCATTAAGGGCTAACGTGCCTGATGCCGGCTGTTATTTTGCGATGGGCTACTTTCGTTTTCACCTGGCTGAAACGGGGAAAATAGATAGTGTTGCATTCAATGGTGATCTGCGTGAGGAGTTAAAGAAACTGGGCGAAAATAAAATTTTGGAGAGCCAAAAATACTGGCTCTGTAAGACTTGCACACAGACGAAGGGGCATTGGTTTACGCTACCGGTTTACGTAGCATATACTACCGCAACTCCCTGCCCGGATAACCCCATTTACAGCCAGTCAGTACTTTTTTGGGATAATCTGTTTAAAAATAATCAAGATGAACAACTACAAATAGCACCAAATGAATGGTTGCTGGCTCCCATCTATGCGATTAAAATGAGATAAGTAACGGGGCAGCCTTGTCTAGCTGCCCTAACTTTTTATACAACGGCTCTACGAATTTTAAACACAAAACAATAAACCAAACGGAGCCGGATTTTAATCCGGCTCCGTTTGGTTTATTTTCTAATTCTTCACGACCCGTTTCCTGAACACCTGATCGCCAATTCGGACTTCCACGAAGTAAACCCCGCCCGAGGCCGATTGTAGATTAAGCGATTGCTCGAAGGTATCGGCGGTTTTCTGATGCGCCTGCCGGACAATTTCAACCCCATTCAGGTTGCGTACGGCCAGTACCAAAGCGCCCTTGAGCGGACTGCTGAACGAGACGGTCATCTGTCCATCGCTTGGGTTAGGTGTTACCGAGAGGGCCTGTTCAACCAGTGGGTTGTTGGCCGTTACGGTACCCGCCCGCACATACACCTGCACAACGGCCTGCGCTGTACACAGGTCCACGCCCGAGCCAGACACCGTATAGGAAGTGGTTTGTGTAGGCTGTGCTACGACCTGTGGCCCTAAGGTTGTGTTCAGACCCGTACCGGTCCAGTTAAAAACGCTGGCTCCCGTGGCGCTCAGCGTAACGGTTTGCCCCGGATCGATAAATACCGAAGTGGAGGCTACCTGTACCGACGGCTTCATGCCAATGCGGGCGGTAATGTTGTGCGAAACGTTTATCCCCAGGCTATCGGCATAACGAAGCCAGTCACCTTTCTGGTTTTGCCGCCAGGCGGTAGCAAATAAGGATTCACCATTTTTAGAGGTTACGAGCGCAACAGTATCTCCGGCAGCGTAGGGCAGCGTAATACCGATGTGATAAGACAATCCGAAAAGCGGTACGTTCCTGTCGAACGTTACCGTTGTTGGGCGATTGTTGGCTACGTCGTCAAGAATGACCCGGAGTGGAACATCTTTCTGACCCAGAATAGCACCGGGGCCATTCTGGAAACCGCGACCGTTCCAGACGGTCACCGTTACAACCGACTCGGTAGAAGCTCCTTTGGCTGCTTTAGCCACACCAAATTTCAGCGATGCGCCAGCCAGGTTATTATAACTCAACGAATTATCGAAAAACTCGGAAACGGCCTGCGCTTTTTTACTGTTCTGACCGGCCAGATAGCCTGTTCCGCCCGGTTCCCGTATCACTGTAGGTGTTCCACTAAAGTTGGTAACCTCGGCACAAAGTCCCTGATTCAGGACTTCGACATATTCGGTACGAACCAGCGGGTCCGACTGGCCAATTGCATTCGTTGTCACGAGTGTTACTTTGAACTTGCCAGGCTGAGCATAGGTAACCGTCGGATTTTGTTCGGTAGAAGTAGCTGGTGTACCGCCTTCAAAGGTCCATTCCCATTTGGTCGGGAATCCACCCGACAGGTCGCTGAACCGCACCTGACCACCGAGTAGTACTTTTCGGGTGTTGGCCTGAAAGTTCGATGTAGGTCGGGTAGCCACCTGCGTACCGCACACGTTGGCGGTCAGCAGACTGTTTCGGCGGGGGCTGATTTCCATAACGGCCCGAATCCGGTCTTTTTGATTCAGCGTGAAGATATTCATGCAGGCATCATTGGAGTAGTCCATATAGTTCTGCACCATGTTGGCTCCTCCGCAAGTGACCCGGCCCGTTGGGCATCCACTACTGGCCGACGCCTGTGGGGGCGTATCGGCGCAGAAATCGTCACCACAGGCGGCATCGCCCCAGATGTGCCGCAGACCCAGCCAGTGGCCTGTTTCGTGGGTTAGTGTACGGCCCAGATTATAGGTAGGCCGCATGGTCGGGAAATTGCCTTTGCTGGCATTCCCAAACGAACGGTAATCAATCACTACGCCATCGGTGCTGGCCGGACTGGCAGCGGGTATACCCGGCAGATTCGATTGACTTGGAAACTGTGCGTACCCCAACAATTGCCCACCACCCGCAACGACTTCATTCAGGTCAACAACCCAGATGTTGTAATATTTATCGGGATTCCAGTAAGTACTGGGTTTCAATACGCCATCAATATCACTGGTATTCCAGTTAGTCCGGTTGCCATTGTACCGATCAATACCCGGTTCGGCCATGTTCTGGCCCTGTGGGTTAACCACAGCCGAGCAGAATTCAATTTCAATATCGGCTCCGACCGCATTACTGTTGAAACCGGGTGTTCCGGCCTTCCGGCGGTAATCTTCGTTAAGCGTTTCCAACTGCGCCTGCACCTGCGCGGCACTAAGATTTCGCCCGCTACCGACAGGTTCTCCATTATGCACAATATGAACAACTACCGGAATCGTAATAACCGTTGCCGTTTGCCGACTGGAAGCCATGCGCTTCTTGATCTCAATCATTTTGAGCTGCAACTCCCGTTCGAAATCGTTGAGCGTGCCGAGCTGCGGAAATCTGGCCCGAAGCGCACTATCCATTTCCATAGTCGCACACTGGCCTGACTTCAACGTTTGCGCCTGTACGGATTGACCAAGAATCACAACGGCTGACAGGCAGAGTAATAATCGAAACATACGCCTATTTGGTAGTAACAGAGTTGAACGTAAACCGGTAGCTGGCGTTTATATCCTGAAAATACAGCTCAATCGTCAAAACGTTTGCCGTCAGCGTTTTAAGTGTTGCCAGATACTTACCATCCAGGACAGGGATATAAAACGCCAGGGTTGCATTCGCATTGACCAGATCCCAGCTATCAGTCAGGTAAATATCCGGCGCATTGGCTGCGCATTTGGTGGCTCCTTCGCTTGCTTCCAGTTTGTGTTCGGCATTGGCATAAAAAGTAAGCAGATCGTCGGTAATACAGGGATCTATACCACTTTGATTAACTGGTATCACACCGGACCCAGTACCGTCGTCAAAAATCTGAAAAGAAACCATCTTCCAGGTTTTTTTATCAGTACCTGTCAGCAACTGGCTATAGGTCGTTGGTTTGGGTTCAAGTTTCTCTGAACACCCTCCCAGCAGCCATCCGACTACACCAGGAATCAGCAATAAGCGTATAAATTGGCGCATAATTCAGCGTATTAGTCAGATTATTGGGGCGTGTATGTCTGGGTAAAAAGTAGTGTCGTGTCACGAAACGTGGTTACGGTGTCACGAACCATTTGAATTCGAACTTTTGCCTGAAGATTCAATGTGATCTGGCGATTGCGGGGATTCCAGGCACCACTGCCACTAAGCGAACCATTTGTACCGAGAGCCGCATTGCTCTGTGCCGGAACCGTCAGTGAATTATCACCATTATCGGTAAAGGTTAACGTTGGTTTGTCAGCATTAAAGCCAAACAGCGTACTATTGCCAACCACCACGTAATTGATCAGCCCAATATTCCAGTTGCTCAGGGTGTACAGCTTACAATCGGTACTGGTTATTTCTATGCCCGACGCCGTTGCCTTTTGTCCGGCTACAACACCACTTCCCGTATAGGTTCCACCAAACAGGCAATCATCTTTAATGGTCAGGGTGAATGTTTTACCGAGTGGCACTTCTCCAGTACCAAACCCAACCTGCAACGAACTGGGCTGAACACCCGTCAGGGCAAACGTAAGCGATTGCGAATCCAGAATATTGTTGGCATTGTTGATCAACTGTACCGAGATTTCCCCGAAGCTCTTATTGGCGGGTATAATAACCGTTCCTTTCGTACCAACAATGGTATAATCTTTTCCTTCGCGAGCTGTGCCGCTAACGGTGTAATTGACCGTGATCGGCTGGTTCAGGATCGGCCCAACGTTATGTACCCGCACCGCAATGGGCTTGCTGTAGCTTTCCTTATAAGTCAGCGTTGAATCGGTAAACCGAACAAAATACGGCCCCTCAAAGGTGCGGTTTACGTCTTCCTCCTGACAGGCGCCTGCAATCCAGCCAACGACCACAACGAGCAGCAGGGTGATTAACCACTGCCTGCCTGGATTTAGTCTTTCCAGACCGGATTGTTTATAAGTAGTTTGATCTTTCATTTTGTAGCTTCCACTGAATCAATGTTCTGCTAATAACCGGTATTTTGTTTCAGGCTTGGGTTTTGCTGGATTTCGCGCTGTGGAATTGGCCAGACTTCATAACGGCTGTTCCAGTTTGGCGAAAAGGCCGACATAACCGCTTGTGCGCGTGCCGTCCGAACCAGATCGTACCAGCGTTGTCCTTCAAAAGCCAGTTCATACACGCGCTCCCGCTCAACGGCCAGCAATACATCGGCCTGAGCCGTAACTGAAACGGCGGGTGCTTTGGCACGAGTCCGCAATACGTTCAGATCGGCAACAGCCCCATTCGCTCCCGTCAGTTTTCCCTGCTGAGCACGTGCTTCGGCGCGAATCAGGTACATCTCGGCAAGCCGAATCAAGACAATATTGTTATTATCTTCTGAAGCGGTGCCGTACTTAAGCACGGTCCAGCCATTGTCGTTGCCTTTTAGATTCTGAATGCTAAATCCGATTGTGGAATTACGCGTACCCGACTCCGTCGAGTTAAGCGCGGCCACAACCTGATTGGAAGGAATGACCTCCCGACGGCTTACAAACAGGTTATTTAAGCTAAAATTGCCCGTACCGGGATCATCAGACAGGTTATAACCAACTTCAAGAATCGATTCAGCCGTAAAATCTCTGAGCACCAGATCTGAATAATTGGTTTGCAACGTATACACGCCTGAACCAATCACAGTGGTAGCCGTTTGTTCGGCCAGTGCCCAGTTTTTCATATACAGATAATAACGGGCCATCGCTGCCTGACAGTTGATCTTATTCATGTAGGTGGCATTGGTCGTTACATCCGTAGACCCGGATGCTACGGAAGGCAAATCGGTTAATGCGGCCTTATAGTCTGCCAGCACGGCGGTCAGGATATCTGCCTTGGCTGTTCTGGCGATGTTCCGGTTCGTAGGCTGATCTGTAGTCGTTACATTCGGAATATCGCCGTAAGTGTATGCGCCAATAAAGTTAGCCCACCCGCGCATAAACTTGGCTTCTGCCGTTACCTGTTTACGTGTGGCCTCAGAAACGCCACTCACCAGTGGCAGCTTTTCCTGAATAAAATTGGCGATGTAAATCGTGTTGTAAAGACCACCCCATAAAGCGTCGATGGCCCCATTGGTCGCTGTAATCTGCTTCGTTCCCAGTTCCCGATAATCGGTGAAGGTTCCATTGTGCTGAATGTAATCAGCTGTAAAGTCACCGGCAATCATGTTAGGCGACGCCATTCCCCGGAAAGCACTGTATAAGCCGATCCGGACGGGTTGTACGTCGTTTGGCTCGTTAAGTACCAGATCGTCAACTAACAGAGCCACGGGTTCCTTGTTTAGCACCTGCTCACAGGAGGCTAAACCAAGCATTGCTATTACTAAACTATATCGTACGAAGCGAATCATATTGAACGTTGCGCTACCTGTCGAAGCCATGCGAATTAGAAAGTGAGTGTTAATCCGACCAACACAGTTTTTACCTGTGGGAAGGTAAAAAAGTCGATACCCTGTGCAGACGTTGACCCATCGAGGGTGCTAACTTCCGGATCAGCACCCGAATATCGCGTCCAGGTCAGGAGGTTCGTGGCAGAGGCATAGAGTCGGGCATTGCCAACTTTATATTTACTGATCCATTTTTTCGGGAAGTTATAACCCAGCGATACGTTTTTCAAACGCAGGTACGATCCATCTTCCAGAAACCGACTACTCAAATAGTTATTGTACGTATCCTGATACACATACTTCGGAACACTGGTAATATCGCCTTCTTTACGCCAGCGCTTCAAGGCCTGCCGGGACTGGTTATTCTGAATATCGGCACCCGTATTCACCAGTGTAGAGTTCGAAAGATTCAGGATGCTATTGCCGTACGAGAACTGTAACAGGGCACTCACATCGATACCTTTCCAGGAAATACGGTTGGTCAATCCACCATACAGTTTCGGTTGAGCATTACCAATTACCTGACCATCATCAGGCGAGATGCGTCCGTCACCGTTTTTATCGTTGTAGATCGAATTACCCGTGGCGGGGTCCACGCCCAGGAATTTCAGACCCCAAAATGTTCCCAAAGGTTGCCCCTGCACAATGACATTGGTACCTCCGACTCCATTTCCGGTATAACCTCGGAACAACGGCTCGGTACTAGCCAGTTCAACGACCTTATTTTCGTTGTGCGACAGGTTCAAATCGGTACTCCAGCGAACCGCTTTATTGATGTTTACGGTCGAAATTGTCAATTCTACACCCCGGTTGCTTACCTTACCGATATTACCCTGTACGGTACTGAAGCCGGTGGTCTGGGGAATGGGTTGCGCAAAAAGAAGCTTGTCGGTCAGGTTATCATAGGCATCGATCGTTACGTTAAGACGGCCGCTAAAAAACGAGGCATCCAAACCAACGTTTGCTTCGCGGGTGCGCTCCCATTGCAGCAGCGGGTTAGCTAATGCCGATGGCCCTACGCCCGTTGCTCCGCTATAGGTGGTTGACGCCCAGGTGCCCAGAAACTGATAGTCGCCAATACGTTCATTTCCCGTGTAACCGAAGCTGGCCCGTAACTTGAGATCGCTCAGGAAACGAAAATTCTCCATAAAATGCTCGCTGGAAACACGCCAGGCCAGTGACAGAGAAGGGAATGCGCCAAACCGCTTACTCTGGCCAAACCGCGACGAACCATCGTAACGGGCCGTGATGGTGGCCAGATATTTTTCGTCGTAATCATAGCGAACTTCGCCAAAGGTCGATAGCAGACTGTTATTGACAATATTGGATGTACCCTGATCAACAATACCGGCAGAGGTAATGTACGTAAAATCATCGCTTGGGAACAGGCGCCCCTGAACATTACCCGAACGCTCGGTGCGCTGTAATATCTCAAGTCCGGCCAACGCATTGAATCGATGTTTTTCGGCTACCTGAAAACTATAATTCAGTGTATTCGTATTGATCAGGGTCGAGAGTGTCGAGTTACTGAAATCACCATAACCCTGACCGCCAACGCTGGCCAGAAAGCCCCCGATAGCGGTTGTCGATGGCTCAAAGTTGTCTTCCGTTACGTTGTTATAGTCGATACTGACTTTCGAGCGGAAGCGCAGGTTCTGAATAATTTCGTATTCGGCGTATAAACCGGCAAGCAGTTTAACCGTAAGCGTATTGAAGCGGGGCAGAACAGCCTGCGCCAGCGGGTTAAAGTTCGGAAAACCAGGGTAATCGGGATCGTTAGGAACGGTCAGTTTTCCCTGGTCATTGTAGGGGGCGTAATAGGGTAAGCTTTTCATAGCTCCCGAATAGACCCCATCCAGAAAATTGTCGCCCTTAACGCGCTTGTTGAACGCCCGCGACAAGGTCATGTTTGTTCCGAATGAAAGTTTCTGCGTTGCTTTATGATCGAACTTGAACTGACCGGTATAGCGGGTAAACTGGTTATTGATCTGAACGCCCTGCTCATCGCGGTAGCTTCCACTAAGGTAGAACTGAGTCTTATCATTACCCCCCTGCGTCGACAGCTGGTACTGCTGGTAAACGCCTTTTCGCAGAACAGCATCGACCCAGTCGGTACTGATGCCGTCGGTAACACCCTTGACCAGACCTAATTTATCGGGATCAAGGCCGGCATTGGTAACAGCTTCCCGCTGCAAATCCAGCAATTCTGTCGAGTTCAGCAAATCGGGCCGCCGGACAACGTCGGTCATACCCCGCTGGACATCGATAGTGAAACCCGTTTTCTGATTCGATTTGCCCCGTTTGGTCGTCACAAGTACCACACCATTGGCAGCCCTGGAGCCGTAGATCGCTTTTGCAGAAGCATCTTTCAACACCTCAATGGATTCGATATCATTGGCGTTGAAGAGCGAAAACGCATTGTCCTGCTGGCCACCAAAATCGCGGCCGGTCAGGTTACCATCTTCAACAGGAACCCCGTCGACAATGAACAAAGGCCGGTTACTGGCCGAAATTGACGTGTTGCCGCGTATGCGCACCGTTAGGCCGCCACCAGGCGTACCCGACGACTGCGACACCTGCACACCAGCCGCCTGCCCCTGTAATGCCTGATCGAGGCTGGCGACCGGAATATCTTTGAATTTATCGGGAGAGACAGAAGCAATAGAACCGGTAATATCTTTCCGCTGGGTCGTATTGTAACCCGTTACAACCACCTGAGCCAGCTCATTGATAGCTTCCTGCATCTGTACATTGACCACCGTACGATTGCCAACAGAGATCTCCTGTGTTACCAGACCAATGGAGGTCAGTACCAGAACTGCCGTGCCTCCCGGAGCGGTAATGCTATAGTTCCCATTAGCATCGGAACTGGCGCCAGTGGTTGTACCCTTAACCTGAATATTGACACCGGGTATCGGGAGCCCATCCTGCGCTGATGTTACTCTACCGGTTATACGCTGGCCCTGAGCCAATAGCCTCATGGGCAGTATAGCCAACAAGACTCCGCAAATAATACTGTAATAGTTCCTCATGTATAGATTAGAATCCAGGCAAAATCTTTTAGGGTAGAAACTTTACTAGACGGCAAAACAATGTACTGAAAATCCATCAGGATGCTACCGCTTTTAACGAAAAAATTGATTTCGTCGTATAAATCCATAGGTAAACTGCCTATATCTATTTTATCGACCCGGTTGCAATTGCTCCTAAATATAGTACGCTAATTTTATCTATATCGTTGCCAGCAAATAAAAGAGAGATGCTTCCAGGGTAGTAGCATCTCTCTCTTGCCAATCATTTTTACGCTCTACGAATCCATGCCTTATTGCTTCGGATTGGTCGTTGGAGCGCTGCCTGAAGCTGGCTTGTTGTAAACCAGTTCATTATCAGGCACATCCCAGTAATCAAGGAAATTGTAATTGATGGTTCCGTTGGTGCTTATTTTACCGGTTTTATCCACAATCACCGCCCCTTTACGGCCACCACCTTTCGATACGTCGTCGATAACACCCCACCGGCGGGCATCGTAGAACGATAATCCACGGAATGCCAGACCTACCCGGCGTTCGCGACGGAGTTCCTCTTTAGCCTGATCGGCCGTTAGGCCTGTACCTGCTACTGCAGCTACTCCGGCTCCCTCGGCTTTCCGAACCGCATCGATCGATTTCAGACCATCCTCAATCTTGCCGGTATTGATCAGGGCTTCAGCTTTCATGAGTTCATTCTCTTCGTAGCTACCCGCCAGATACAGTTCCGTAGCACCGGGTGCCCGATCACTCAGCGTAATAACACCGGCCATTTTCTTGCCCCCATCCACTAATGCCCAACGGGTGTTAAAGGCATTGCCCCGGCTGCTTTCGCCAATCCAGGGAGTGGCCCGCTGGGTGAAGTTATTCGCCAGGCGCTGATCGCCCGTTTTGAAATCCTGAATCAACCGTTCGCTGATTTTGTAGGTTGCGCCACCCGCCGGATCGCCGGTCGCTTTGGCCGCTACCGTGCCGGTTTGTGGAGACAGAAAATCACCGTTTTGGTTCGATCGGCCCGTAAATACGTTATCGGTTGCCCCTGTTCCATCTGTAGTTAGCGTTAGCACCTGCGCCCATTGGGCAGCTGTCATGGTCTTCGATGGCGTGTTTACCAGCAGGTTACGTGCTTTCAGCGTATTGATCGAACGCTTCCACATATCTGGAGTCAGCACTCCACCTTTACCCACCTGATTAAACGAAGGAATAAGCTGCGTCATCACGGCGGTATAGTCGGTCGAACTGGCAGTCAGTAACGCAGCCGCTTTATCCAGATTAGCGTTGGCTTCATCGATCAGCTTTTCTTTCGCTACAAAGTTGGCATTGGTGCCATTAGCCTCATTGTTGATAACGCCAGCGTAATAGATAGACCCCAAACGCGAATAAGCGAATCCTTTCCACCAGTAAGCCCATGCCTGAATCGTTGCTTTCTTGACTTTAGCATCACCTGTAAACGCAACCTGATCTGCCAGTAGAAGCACTTTATTCATCTGACTATTCAGGGAGTACATATACCACCATTCATGAAATAGCGGATTTGATCCCTGGTTGGCGTTGACGTTGGCCTGACGAATCAGGGCATACTGCGTATTAGGCGCATTCGGATTCAGCACTTTCGAGGCATCGTCCAGAATCACATAATCGGGCGCTCCAATCTGGTTACCGAACTGGTTGGCAGCTTCTTCGCCAATGGCATCACCCATCAGTTCATGGAAGCCAACAGCACCCGACCAGAAATAGCCGGGAATACCGTCGTATAAGTCGGTCTTGATTTCTTTGGCCCCGTTAATGTAGGCGGCTCCCTGGGCTAAGTTAAGGATACCTGTTTCCGTATTGGCACTGCTCACCGTCGGCTGGTTCGGGTTTTTTACGTCCAGTTGTTCTTTACAGGACGTTGCAAAACCCAGCAACAGCGTAGCAACTATTATATGTATCTTTTTCATTGATAAGTCATTGAAGAGTTGAAGGCTACCCGCTGGCGAACAATTTGCTGGCTATACTTGCCATTCATCATTCGCAGCAGTTGCCTTAAGAATTAAAAACCAATGTTGAGCGCAGCCTGATACGAACGCAGGTTTGGCATGGTGTTGTGGTCGGTACCACGATCCCAGGCTGAGCTACCCGTACCCGAGCTAACTTCAGGATCGAAGCCCGTATACTTGGTAAATGTCAGCAGGTTCCGGCCAGACAGTACCAACTGGGCGCGACGCAACACGGGTACATTCATGATTTTGCTCAGATCAAAACCAATCTGTACGTTCCGCAACCGAACGAACGAAGCATCTTCGTAGAAGTAATCCTTCGTACCGTTTGCCTGCCGTTGTGCATAAACACCCCGATAGAAGGCCGTCCAGGCACCGGTTTGTCCATCGATGGTGATCGGGTTGGCGTAGTCGGCATGAATACCATCGCGATACATCCATTCTTTCGTCTGGTTGTAGATGTGGCTGCCCTGCACCCAATCGAACTGGAAGCCGAACGTCAGGAAGTTCTTAAACGTGAACTCGTTGATGAACGACATATTGAAGGTTGGGTTCGGATCGCCAAAACTGTATTTATTGGCCGAGAAGAAGGGCTGCTTGGTCGCTTTGCTAACCACGATGCCATTGCTGGCTACGGTATAGAGCGACTGCTGATCGGGCGAGATGTAGAAGTTACCGTTCGGATCTTTCTGATCGACTGCGTGAACGGTTATGTACCCGTACAACTGGCCGATTTTCTCGCCTGCTTTCAACACGTAGTTTGAACTACCCGCGCTTGACAGAACAACGACTTCAGCATTGTTTTTAACCGCCGTAATCTTCGATGACTGCTTACCGAAGTTGGTCGTAAAGTTCCACGAAAAATCCTGCGTTCTCACGATCGTAGCATTCAACGATGCCTGAAAACCATCCGACGCCAGTGAGAAAGCATTGTCTTTGATCGAGTTAATCCCCGACGATGGCGCTGCACTTACGTCAAAAATAGCATTGTCCGTCGACCGTTTCCAATAGGTAGCCGATAACCGGATACTGCTTAACCAGTTAGAGGTTTTTGACGGTGTGAGGGCCAGATCCGTTCCAATTTCAAGTTCCGATGATACCTCTACGTCCAGCGCCGGGTTTGGTTGGCTGGCGGGTGTATAAAAGGAGTTCGTTGTACCCAGCGATGCGGTATTCAGAACCTGATAGCGATCAAATGGTTTTGGCTGAATACCGGCCTGTCCATAAGCAGCCCGCAGTTTCAGCTCTGGAAAAAAGCCAGCAACGGAGCTATTTTCCCAGAATTTGAGCGCCGACAACCGGAAATAGGCATCGCCCCGTGGAAAGGTAAAGGGTTTGGAACCACTACCAAAGGCCGAGGAATAGTCCGTCCGGAAACCGCCCGAAATACCAGCCAGATCACCATAATCGATACGCTGGTTCACAACGTAACCATAGGTGATAAACGGCTCGGTATAATCACCGCCCCCTGGCAGACCAGCGCGGCCAGCGGCTGGCGCTTTCACGCCCGGAACCCGGAACGTTGACGACTGAGCCGCTGTAAACGGATCATACGTTGGCAAGCCTAATGTATAGGTATAAAACTGATGGAAGTTCCGATTCCGATAATCAAACGAGAGCTGTGTCGATGTTCGGATTGGGAGTTTCGATTTGAAATCATTCTGGAAATCGGTATTGATAAAAGCGCTGACCAGGAAGTTCTGGTAGGTAGTGGTCAGGCTATTGTTATCAATTTCACCCGTAGGATCAGTACCGAAATAGTTCTGATAATTGTTGTTGTTCAGCGCAATTACGTTCCGGTTCTTCGACTGGTTTGCGTAGGTTGTTCTGATTTCCTGCTTCGAATAGTTGACACCATACTTGGCATCTAAATCCAGGAATTTATTGACCTTATAATTCAGGTTGAAGTTCTGAATTACGTCCACTTTATTATCCTTATTATCGGTGTACTTCTGCCAGTAACTTGGATTGGCATGGTTCACCCCTACAGCATCGCCGTAATAAATACCAGGATTCCCATCTGGATCAAGCGCTGAAAAATCAGCAAATGGGCGGGCATTATTAACGGCATACATAATAAGCCGGTCATTCGTTTTGATCGTGCTTCGGGTATAAACCAGCTGCGTTGTTGTTCTGAATGTCAATCCCTTGGCTAACTGTATGCCAATATTTGACATCAAATTGCTGCGTTGATAATTTCCATTGTTGATGACGTTACTTTCCTGTTGGTTATTCGATGCCGATACAGCAAAGTCTACTTTATCATTACCGCCCGTCAGCGCAACGCTGTTATTATAGGTATTTGATGGACGGAAGAAATAGCCGTAGTGATCCCGATACTTCAAATTGGCTGTATACGGTTTATCCGCTTTGTTGTTTACATTGAGCGGGTCGTACTGAACGTTTTCGCTATAGAGCAGCGTGTTTGGATTGAATTCAAGTGCCTTACCCGACGTACCAATCACATTATTCTGAGCATCGACAATAAATCCATGCGACTGCGCTTTAGAAACACCACCTACGTTCAGGTATTCGCTGCGAGTGATCCCCGACGAGAAGTCGATATTTAGTTTACCCGCCTTCCCTTTCTTGGTAAAAACCTGAATAACGCCATTGGCACCCTGTGCACCATATAGCGTAGCAGCGGCAGCACCTTGAACAACCTCAACGCGCTCGATCGTATTGGGGTCGATGCTGCTCAGCAAAGCGGTTGGGTTGTTGTTGATGTTTCCGTTCGAATCGTAATTGGTCGCATCAACCTGTACGCCATCAATCAGCAGAATAGGAGCCGTTCCACGGTTGATGGTGTTGATGCCACGAAGTACAATGTTTACGGGTGCACCGGGCGTACCGTTACCGCTGGAGATTTGTGCTCCGGCGATTTTGCCGACCAGAGCCTGATCAATAGAAGCGGTTGGTGTCTGTGGCAGATTTTTCGATGAGATGGATTCAACCGAAATACCCAGTTTTCGTTTGTCGGTGGCTACCCCGACCCCAGTAACGACTACCTCGCTCAACTGGCGACTGTCGGTAACCAGTTTGACATCAACAACAGACTGGTTACCAATAGTGACCTCCTGTGAGATGGTTCCGACAAAACTGAACACTAGCGTACCCCCTTCATTCGGTACGGTGAGGCTATAATTACCTCCGGCATCGGTGTTTGCACCTCTTGTGGTGCCTTTCACTGCGACTGATACACCGGGCATTGCCAGGCCATCATCAGCAGAGGTGACTTTACCTGTAATCCTGCGTTCCTGCGCCCACGCTTCGGAGCATAGCAGACAGGCAATCAGGAAGCTGATTGTTAGAATTTTACTCATCGTTTTTAGTTGTTAGATACTTAAAAGAAACTACTCTTTCTCTACAAATCTAGATGGTGCAAAAAACCAATACAAATTTTTAGTACAATTTCACTGTTATAAATATAAATTCTATAGAATATTCTATTTCCAAAATATAATTTTGTATATAAAAGATAAACTAAATTATATATAAGTAATTATAACTATTATATCTACTTTATAATATGAAACACGGCATAGGGTTATTACTCATAAAAGTAGCGCTTCACAATAAAGTACAACTATACATTATCGATATCATTTATATAATCTTAAGTAAAAATTACTATCATCAAATGGATACAAATAATAAATACCAATTGCTTCCCACAGCGCCTATGCTTATACTTGTACAATCCAGTAATCGTCTATCAGAGGTTTAGCTCTGTTGTTTTATCCGTGCATACACGATCACACGACATCGCCAGAAGTTTTATTTATTGCCATCAGGTGGTTGGCCTGCTCTTGCTTTTGGTACTACTTGCAAGCTGGCAAAAACCCAATCATAGTAGTTCCTCTGGTATAACCGTTTACGCTTTCTTAAATACGGAGTGTCCTATCAGCCAGCAATATGTCCGGCGGTTGGCCGATCTTCATCAGGAATTTGGCAAATCAGGGGTTCGGTTCATTGCCCTGTTTCCACTTCGAACTGATTCGCCAGTCGTTATTGAACGGTTTCGGACGGAGTATAAACTTCCATTTGCGGGTCTGCCCGATAAAAAAGCACGATTAGCCCGGCAGTTCCGGGCTCGTGTTACGCCTGAAGTAGTCGTTATGCAGTCAGATGGTCGGGTGGTCTATCAGGGCGCCATCGACGATTGGTACGTCGATTTGGGGAAACATCGTCCCCAGGCTGCACACGCCTACCTCCACAATGCCCTCGATGCCTTATTGAATGGGCGGCCCGTTACCGAAGCCCACACCGAAGCGGTGGGCTGCCTGATCGAGTGATCTGGTGAATGCCGCCGTTTTGTATCATTTAATGTAATAAAACACCAGATTCATCATTTCATCGGTCGAGTTCCAGCCGTAGCCGATCGTTTTGGCGGGATGATTCGGATTAAGCGGATTTTGATCGCTGTTGTTGTAGTGGGCTTCTGCAATAATGGTTGAGCCTTTCGGCAGAATGAGCGGCTTCTGAAAGAAGTAAGTCAATTGCCAGTTATAATCCCAGTCATCAATTTTGATCAGATTAAGTGCATCTCCATCGGGTGTAATGGCAAACGCTCTCACCGATCGGCCCAAACGGTGCATATGCGGCAACACAGACAGGAGCTGAATTGTATCTGGCAACGGACCATAATTCATAAAGAATGTTGGTGTCGTATTGGCGGGAAGCTTAAATGGCTGATTCGTGATATTATTTTCGGTTAATGTCAGAGTCTGAACAATGCGCTCAGCCGGTTTTTTAGCAAAATAGAAGCGAACTTCAGACTGATCCTGGTCGGCTTTTGCGGAAGGCGAATAATGAACGTTTAGAATTAGATCGCTCCCCGCCCGAATCAACTTAGCCGCACCCGCCGGAAATGTTACCCGATCATTGCCGGGCACCCAGCCATAGAGAAATTCATCGGCGAGGGGTGTCTGCTGGAAATTCCGCAGAGATGGATCATCTTCGCTGATGCCATCAATACCGGCCATCGTGCCCGTCGAATCGACCATTAATCGACTGTGGTGCAATAGTTTGCGATTTCCCGGCACAAATTCAATCCCTTCGACCCAGATATCATGTTTCAGATTCATGGGCACATGAAAATAGCGAAAATCTTCACGTCCGTCCCCTTTGATTGCATAGGGTTTCATTCGTAAAACAAGTTCAGGTTTCAGCGCGTCTGGCACCTGGGATTCGCCAGTATTTTGCTTTCGGCTCCCGATACCCTGCTCTCCTCCTACTCCCCGGATCATTCCACCCTGCACCCATGCCTGAATCGTACTGATTTCGCGCTCGGAAAGGCCCCGCTCATTTGAATAATGCTGAAACTGGCGATCGGCAGGAAACGGCGGCATATAACGACGTTGCGTCACTTTGGCAACAAACTTCCCCCGTTTAGCTACGTCCTCGTAGGTTAACAGGCTAAATGGTCCGATGCCGCCCGGATGGTGGCAGGGAGCGCAATGCTGGGTTAGAATTGGCCGAATATCGGCTACGTAGGTAGGTGTTTGTGCCCGTAATGAAGCCCAACAGACAACCAATAAAAAAGTGCCAAATACAACCTTCATTCTACCAAGATAGAAAAAAAGCGAACCCCAGTCGAGGTTCGCTATCAGTACAGTTAGGATAGATACGGAAAGTGTTAGCGAGCGCCCCAGGTCAGACTACAGTTCGCGCTGGCTTCTGACACCGCCGTTGGGTCAGCGCAGATGCTACCGGGCTCCCAGGTTTTAAACAGGAGTCCGTCTGATGTTGTCAGCCGCCAGGTCATCACGAATTTGTCGGTTTTGTTAAACCAGGCACCAGCCGGTCGGGGTGTTTTAGGATTGTTAAAGACAGGAACAGCGTTCACTTTGTCATATTTAACCGTTACATCCTTGAACAGAGTATAGATTTCGGTTGGCGTCAGACTAAACGCATTCCACTGGCGATTGGCAGCAGCCGGAGTAAGTGTTTTCGCCAGTACACCACCATTTCCCAGCGATGCTGTTTTGGGGTTTCCGTCCGGATCTGTATACGACTCAATCATATCGATATAGACATCGATCTTACTGACTGTCAACTTGCTATCCAGTGAAACCCAGCGCAGTTTAAAGTTCACTTTGGCAGCATCCGTATTTTGCGCAGCAAGCGGAAAATTTTTCCCATAATCGGCAATGTTGGCTTTATTGCTTGAGCCAACAGCCCCTTCGGTAATATCAGCAAATACACCGAAGCCATGAACACCAGGCTCCCAGGCAGGAATGGGGTTCATTGATTCGTCACGGCAACCAACCAGTGCCAGGAAAGCGGCAGTAAAGGCATATATAAGTGTCTTTTTCATACAAGTTTCTGGTATTGATGCCGTTTGTCGTTCCCTTGCTTCATCAACAGAAAACGACAAACGGCGACTAGTTTTAGAATTCCCACTTTACTTTAACCTTATCCCAGAAGACCGGATCACGATCAAAAATTATATCTGAGACATACTTGGCAGCATTGCTGTTCAGGTTGCCTTCCTGTGCCGGATAGGGCAAACGCAAGGCATATTGGCGGCCAGGTTTCAGGATCGGAGACTGAATACCAGTCGAAAACTGTTTAAATGGTCCCTGAACCGGATAGCCCGTACGACGCATCAGATTCCAGATTTCCTGCCCCTGACCCCAGGAACAGAACCAGATCTGTTTGGCCACCGTGTTCAATTTACCCTGATTGGTTGGAGCCGCATCATAGAGCGCCAGCCACGCATTGACATAAGCAGTGACGTCGGCAGCCGCCGGAGTTGGGGTTTTGGTATCGGCGGCCTGAGCGAATTTGACTACCGAAGCGATCTGTTCGCGCATGGCCGTCTCAAAAAGTGCACGCGCATCACCCGTTACACCCGTTCCATCCAGAATGGCTTCTACCTGGTAGAATTTCACATTCCAGCTCATGATAAGCGGCCAGATTCCATTTCCGCCCGCGCCATCCCGGGAACCAGTCAGTGCTTTAGCCGGAATTTCGCGACCGCCATACAAACCACCCGCCGGGTATGCGCCCGGAACAGTCCGAAGCGTACCGTCGGCCGGAGCGCCCGTATTGTCGCCCCGGTCGCGACCGAAAATACCCGCCAGAAACTTGATATCGTCGGCCGTTGGGTCTTGCTTATCGTTGTAGAATACACGCTTGTACTCAGCCAGAAAGGCCGGACGCGTCGGTATGTAGGTGCCCCCGTAAGGAATGGTGCCCCGGTCGGTTGGGTTACCGGCATCCAGCACTTTATCCGTCTGTCGAAAGAAATACATCCCAAAGCGCGGATCTTTATTCAGGATCATTTCGCCCATCATCTGATGGTTAATGTACGTGAATCCGTTCCCCGCATTATAGGTGCTGATGGCCCAGGGATGACGGTCATCCTGTGGCGAGAGCTGCTTCGAATATTGGTAGTAAAAATCCTGCGCCGATGTTGTAATGTAACCGCCCGCATCAAAAGCCGCTTTGAGCTCGGCATTACCGGTGGCGCGTCCTTTGCGTGAGTTCATCAACAGCCGAAGTTTAATGGTTTTCGCCAGCCGAATCCACGTTGCCGCACTACCACCGCCAATAACATCACCCGAAACAGCTACGGCCTGGGCTTTCCCAAATTCGGCCACGGCCTGATCGCAAAGCTTCAGCAGGTCTTCATAAATTTCTGAATCCTTATCAAACGCTACATTCCGGTCAGATCCATCCACATTACCCTGCCAGGCTTTCGAATAAGGAACATCGCCAAACATATCGACCATATTTCCCATAGCATAGGCTTTCATGGCAAGGGCAATACCCCGATAATACGGATTCTTGCCGTCGGTCGTGACGCGCAGAATCTGCTCCACGTTCTGCAAATTCCGGTAATACGTGTTCCAGGTACCGTTGTAGGTGTTGTTATCAAGCCCGTAGCTGTCGGCGCTATTCATTATGCCTGTAAAGCCCGAAGCATTATCCGAAACGGTCCGGAAATTACCGGGAGAATAGGTCGTGCTACTACTATTTATTCCGACAACGCCGATATTCAGGGCACCTAATTCGGCCGGTGCCAATAGCAGGTTCAGGGCAGCCGATAAGGGTTTGTTCGGGTCGGTATTGATGTCGAGATCGGTTACTTCGCAACTGCTCATCGCCATCAGCAGGGCTATTGACAGCAACCCTTTCTGCGTATATGTAGTTAAAAATTTCATAAGGTCTGATCAAAGAAGTTTGGTGGAGCGTATCAGAACGAAGCCGTGATATTGAAGCCGTAACGCCGGGTCGAAGGAGCCGCACCGAGGTCGAAACCCTGAATGTTGGAATCGGCATAGTTCGATAGTACTTCAGGATCGAAATTGAGTCCTTTAAGCATATTCGGCGCATAGAACCACAGGTTGCGGCCCGAAGCCGACAGACGCAGGCTACCAAATACTTTTGTGTATTTTTTCAGGAATGCCTTCGGGAATGTATAGCCCAGCGTTACTTCGCGCAACCGGATTACCGTTGCATCATACACATTTGTTTCGTCGGCTCCGTAGGCGCCAAACCCATTCGAAAAGTGAAACGCGAAGGCCGTCATTGGAATCGTGTTTTTTACTTCCTTACCATCTTCAAGAGCGGCTTTATACGTAGCCGGATCGCCTAACACACCCGGAATCACCCGCATGGCTTCCCGATCCTCTGACGATTTCAACTGACCACGGAGCAACAGCGAAGCCGCCGTAGCCGAGAAAAGTTTCCCTCCTTCACGGTAGTCCATCAGTGCCGATAGCGTAAACCCTTTGAAGGAGAAGGTGTTGGTCCAGCCTAAGGTGAAATTAGGAGCCGGATTGCCTAACAATTGCGACTGCGGCAACGTAAAGGGCAAACCTGTATTGGGGTTGATGAGCAGCTTCCCGGATTCGCTACGTGCATTCACCGAGCCATAAATCATACCGTATGGATTACCCACCCGGTGCATCGTCCCGAGCGACGACAGGCCGGAACCACCCAGAAAGATCTCGTTGGCCGGGCCCGCATCAACCACATTCGAACGCAACCGCGTGAAAGCCGCCGTTGAATTCCACTCAAATCCATTGGCCAATCGAACCGGCACAATCGTTAGGGCGATTTCAATACCCTTGTTGTCGATTCGCCCCGCGTTCGTCACCTCATTGTAGAAACCCGTTGAAGCCGGAATCCGGCGTGATACAATCAGGTCCGTCGATTTGCGGTAGAAGTAAGCTGCATCGATATTGATCCGGTTATTAAAAAATTGCAACTCCGCCCCGACTTCGGTTTCAGTCGTAAACTCCGGCTTGAGTTGCGCATTGTTCAGTGTAGACGGTAAAGTCGCCAGCGAATAGGCCGTACCATTTACGTAGTCGCGGCCAATATTATAGGCTGTCAATACCTGATAGGGATCGGCATCTTTACCAACCGTAGCATAGTTAGCCCTGATTTTCCCGAAGTTCAGAATCGTCTTCGGCATGTTGAAAGCCTGCGTAAAAATGAACGACCCCGAAATAGCCGGATAATAATAGCTGTTATTGGCAGCGGGCAATGTCGATGAATGGTCGTTACGAACCGTAGCGGTTAAGAATGCGAAGTCGTTATAAGACAGGCCAAGTTCGCCGAATACACCATATAACCGGCGTTTACGGCTATACTCGGTTGCGTTCTGGCTCAGGGTCCCTGATACCGTCAATACATTAGCATCGATCACCTGATCACCCGTTTCAACGGCTTCCGTATAGTACCGCTCATTGCCATTGAAACCGGCTAGCAAGCGGATCGAAAAGCGCTCGCCGAAATCGTGCGATGCCGTTGCCAGAAAGGTCAGGTCTGTTTCGGTATTGGTCAGTTCCGTGCGCGTTACGCGGCCCAGCGGAACAACTGTTCCGCCCGGACGTATTTTGTTATTCCGGGTTTCGTGATAGGTATTGATACCGCCCCGTGCCGTCAGATTTAACCACGGAAGCACATCGTAGCTCAGGGCCATATTGCCAAAAACCCGGTTTACCCGTGAGTTGTAAATGTTGTATTTGGCAGTCCAGAGTGGGTTATCGAGCGCACGAAAGAATACGTTTGACCCATCGATCGGGTTCTCAAACGGATAGCCATTGAGGTCGTAGTTCCGGGGCATATAAAACAGACGGTCATAAATCGAACCCGTTGACCCCGAACTATAATCGGTAAAGTAAGAGGCTCCCGATTGTGGGCTCTCCTGGGTTGTATTGACGTAGTTCACATTCCCCGACACGTTCAGACCGTTTACGAGGTGGGCCGATCCGCCAAAGTTAAGTGATGTACGCTGCGTGCTTGAGTTCGGAATGATTCCATTGTTTTTCATCCGCGATACGCCCGCATTGAGGGTTGTTTTATCGCCCGTGGAGCTAACGTTTACGCCATTCTCGAGAACAGTCCCCTGCCGAAAGAATCCGCCAATAATGTCATAAGGTTGCAGCGGAACGGTTTTTCCGACCAGGTCAGGAAATGCGGTTAGATACCGACTGTAGGTATATGAAATGTAAGGTGATGTGAGCGGATTATAAATCTGCCCTTCAGGTGCCCCCGTCTCGATCGTTTTCGAATACCGGGTGAAGCCCAACTGCGCGTTGATCCGATCAACCTCCCCCGGAAATACCGTTCCCCAGTTACCAATAAAACCACCGTTATACTGCTGGTTTGACCCCTGCGTATAGGTATCCTGATAATCGGGAATCGACGATATTTTTTCGACCGAATACGAGCCGTTATAGGTTACTTCAAGGCCCTTTTTGGCCGATTTACTACCCGCTTTGGTGGTTATGACAATGACTCCATTGGCCGCCCGTGAACCATAGAGAGCCGACGCTGCCGCTCCTTTTAGAACGGTCATGGTTTCGATGTTGTTGGGGTCGATGTCGTAGGCACGGTTCGAGACAACACTATTGCTGTTAAAATCGGAACCGGCCGCATTCGATGAATTGTCGAATGGAATGCCATCTACGACAAACAGCGGCTGGTTGTTGCCCGTAAATGATGTATTTCCCCGGATGTTAATTTTTGTGGCCTGCCCCGGCGCACCACCGCCTGCGGTTATATTTACCCCCGGCACTTTCCCTGAGAGGGCACGTAATGGATCAGGCTCCGAGCGTTGCTGAAGCAGATCGCCCTTGACGTTCGTTACAGCATAGGCAAGGGCTTTTTTCTCGCGTTGAATACCAACGGCAGTTACAACGACCTCATTGAGCTGTTTGGAGTCGTTTTCGAGTTTAACATCGACTACCGAACGGTTCCCGATTTCTACCTCCTGCGAGGCAGATCCAACAAAACTGAAAATTAATTTACCGCCTTTTTCGGGGACACCAATCGTATAAGCACCGTTGGCATCTGTGTTAGCTCCTCTAGTCGTCCCTTTTAGTACGACTGATACACCAGGCATAAGTGTTCCATCTTCCGATGCCACAACCTTGCCGGTAATGGTTCGCTCCTGGGCCCACGCAGGAACCCAGAGCGAGCATACCATAAGTATACCCGCCAGTAAAATTCTCCTCATAAATTTTTTTATTTAGGCTAAGAAAAACAGAGTACTACCTGCAAAACTATACAAAGAGATATACTTACCAAATTTTCCGATTTATACTCATTTTTCAATATTTTATTCTTTTCCTATATAGATTTACAGAATTTAATATATATTATAATTATTTCAATATTTTATTTACATTAGTATAATTACTTAAAAAATAACTTCACTATGGCTACAAATTAAGTACATGATATAACCAACAATTGGCACAAAAAAAATATCACATAAGTATTGCGTATGAGCAACTTATTCCAATTGTCATTGGCAGACTATAAACTAAAATCGCCGGACCTATATAGCCCAGCGATTTTATTAGTTAAAAACACTTATACTACGATGTCTCAACGGTGGGTGCCTTAAGGCTTTTCTCGATTTGAGCCGCCATTGATCGGGTGTGTTGATACCCTATTCGAAACAACTCACGTGCTTTACTGATATCTGTTGTCGCATATTGCGCTAACTGGGGCGGCTCAATCAGGATATTACATTTCGCAAATCGATCTTTAGTCTTGCTCTGTACTGCCAGCACTAAACTCCGCTCGATAACACCCCGCATAGACGTAATGGGCTTTCGTGGCCCTAATACATTACAGTGCGATCCAATCAGAAAATCAACTTTATGCTCGATAACATCAACCGGTAGATTATTCAGAACACCCCCATCCACAAACTGCTGTTTATTGATCTGCAACGGCTCGAAAATACCGGGCAAACAGCAGGACGCCAGCACCGGGCGGATTAATTCACCCGTTTCAAAGACAACCTGTTCACCACCGTTCAGATCGACGGCCACTACATGCAGTGGAATTTGCAGCCCTTCAAATGAATCGTGTGGAATGTGTTTTCTATACAAATCAACAATTGGATCGAGACGCAATAATCCCATTCGATTCCAGGTAGGGCGCAGCCGTCGCATAAACGACGACGATTCAATAATCTTCAGGCTCTCATCGGGTGTATATCCATGAGCAAGCATGGCCCCGGTAATAGCCCCGGCACTGGTCCCGGCAATCTGATCGAAGCCAATGCCCATTTCCATCAACGCTTTAATAACACCCAGATGGGCTATACCACGTGCTCCGCCACCCGACAATCCCAAACCAATTTTCATTGTTCATCAATACGGTACGGTTGCATAACGGCAGGATTAAGCTTTTGGTTTGACGCAAACCAGTGCAGCCCGTGAATCGTGAGCGCTATACCAATTCGGCTAACCTACCCTTCTCCCTGATACGGACTCCCTTTTCGGTCATCTCAACCGTAGCGGCTTCAGTTACGGGATCGTGCTCAAAAACCAGAATCCAGTTTTCGGCCGCAGCCTGTTGCAACACACGCGCTTTCTCGTCCATAGTCAGCAATGGGCGTACATCGTAGCTCATGATGTAGGGCAACGGTACATGTCCCGACGACGGAATCAGATCGGCCATATAAGCCACTGTGCGACCCTTCCATTTAATGATCGGTAATGCCATTTTTTCGGTATGCCCATCGACATACAACAGCGAAATATCGGCATATGGAAACGGATTATCGGCCAGAAACGTCAGTTGCCCACTTTCCTGCACAGGTAGTATGTTTTCGCTCAGAAACGACGCCTTTTCACGCGGATTCGGATTAATAGCCCAATTCCAGTGAGAGGGGTGCGTCCAGTAAGTCGCGTTCGAGAAAACAGGACTGAGTTGCCCATCTGTTTGCTTAACAGCGCCACCAACATGATCGAAATGCAGATGAGTAAGCAGCACATCGGTTATATCTGTTTCCGCATACCCAGCCTGATGAATGGATTTGATCAGGCTGGCGTCGCCATGGAGGTCATAATGGCCGAAGAATTTAGCATCCTGTTTGTCGCCGATTCCCGTATCGACCAGCAGAAGCTGATTTCCCTGTTCATAAAGCAGGCATCGCATGGCCCAGGTACAGCGATTTTGTTCATCGGCGGGGTTTAGTTTCTGCCAGAGCGGTTTGGGAACGACGCCAAACATGGCTCCGCCATCGAGTTTAAATAGTCCAGTATCGAGGGTTTGAAGAGTCATAAAAAACGAGCGAGAGTTGACCGGCAAAGGTAAAAATTAGCGTCAACCAGTAGCAGTAACGCTCAAGATTTCAGCCGTAAGCCGTTCATTTTTGTGGCGCGTAGAGATTTGCTTTCTTTATCTGATCAATAATGGTGAATTTTAGAAATCGTTTCTGCGCTTCCGTGGCAATTGGCCGCTCGTTTGCATAGGCACTTTTAAGCGTTAGTGCACTACCCAAAAGGCCTATCGGAGCCAAAGTTAGCCCGAGAAGGAATGCTTTTTCACCAGCAGAAAAACGAATGAATCCTTTATCATCATCGCCATCGATTAACCCAATTAATGCACCCAGTCCTAAACCAATTAAAAGACCCTTCCCTGCGTACCCTTTCCGGTGCAGCGTCAGCCGGCTGATTTCTGCGTAGCGATAGGTTCGCAGGGATAAAACAGTCATTAGTGAATCGGTGGCAGGCATTGATCCGCCATGCTGATTCATCACAGTTTTAAGGGTTGGCTTCAAGTTCTGGTTGGGAGCCAGCACAATTGTCGAGTCGGTTAAATCGAACAGAACCCCCGATTGCACTGGCAACCCCTTCATTGTAAAGCGAATTTTGACAATGTACTGACGAAGATTGGGATACAAAGCCGAATAATCGGCCTGGCCATAAACCCGACTAGCCCCTAACAGCAACCCACCTATCACAAAATAGACGTATATTTTCATAAGTAGGTGTAGATAGTCGAAATTAACAACATACTGGCGCCCAGCATTATAAACTCTGGTAACCAGCTACTTAGTCGCGCAAGTAAATATACACGAAAACACTTGGACTAGCTTTTCCGAAACAGAAAGTAGCTAAAGATCCACGACGCTACGGCTGTTAAGCCATGAATCCATTCTGTTCCCGGAACAGCATCTGGGGCATTCAGCACAACGAGCATGTCAACCACGGGAATTAACGATCCAACCAGCACTGCCAGAGCCAGTGGTTTTCGCCAGTTGGCAATCGTAAAACTGGTTAAGAGCAATCCCGTAAAAAAGTCACGAATACCTTTGATAAAGTGAAAGGCATAAGTCGGCTGGTTGTAAATGAGACCAAAGCCCCGTTCGGCAGCCTCGGGAAGCACCAGAAACCGGATGCCAATAAAAAGTAAAGCGATCCCGAAAAAATAACCTGCGATTTTAGCCCATAAAGGCAGTTTTTCTGTTTGCATTGTCGTGTTTGGTTTGTTTGACAATGCAAAGGTCAGGCACGGCCACAACGCCCGCATTCACCTATGTGAATATCGTTCAATAGTGCTTACCGGCCCGTTGCGCCCGGATTCGGCTCAGCGATTGTGGTTTCACGCCAATATAAGAGGCCACTATATACTGAGGAAGCCGGTCGATTAAATTCGGGAAAAGGCGGATAAAACTATCGTATCGTTCATCGGCGGTTTCGCGATAAAAGGCGGTCAGTTTCTGAAGCATGACCACAAATAAATGTTCAGCTATCAATCGCCCGAATTGCTGTCCATGCTGTAGTCTTTTGTAGAGTTCCTGAAGATTATCGTAGCTGATACGAAGCATGGTTGTGGGTTCAACCGCCTGAATGTAGCGTGTCGAAGGTGTTTGCGGCAGGAAGCTTTCGTAATTGCAGGTAAACGTCTGTTCGGTCGAAAAATCGTAGGTATGCTCATCACCATCGTCGAGCAGGTAGTATCGCAATAAACCTGTAGTGACAAAACCGACATACCGGCAAACTTCACCAGCCGTCAAAAAGAAATCATTCGGCTCCAGCCGATAGGGTTCAAACAACTGATCAATAACCGCTTCGTCGCTATCCGTAACCGGAACAAAGTGGCGAATAGCATTCATTAATACTGTCTTATCGGCGGTCATATAACCAGAAGTTACGGCACAGCAGACTTTCCGCTGCCTGCTCTATTACTACAATCGAGCTACATCCTAAACCACTCTCTCAAACTGGCAGGTCGTCGATCAAGGCAGCTATAATAGACCGCCAGCAGGCTATTTACCAGCAAACCCGTTGACGCGATGGCTACTCTCCCTCTGAGGCCAGGCGCGTTAATGAGTATACCAAACGTAACTATCCAAATGATTACCATCGAGATAGTAATGAGGATTTTCTTACCTTTTTTCATACTCATTATCTTTATTATTCAGGATTGCTCTCATGCGCTGGCTAGCAAGTTATGAATTTAGGCCTTTCAACGCTTTCCAGATTTTCGTAGCTCTATCAATTACATACGCACAAGTTAAATAAACTAGCTGGCAGCGCTGATATGGGCAGCAATAATTTGCCAGTTACCAGTCTGCTTACTCCAAACGCGAGTATAGCGGTAAAGACCTTCGAAAGCCTGATCCTGAATGAAGCCTTGCATGGCCATTAGCGCAAAGACAACAGCTGCTTCCGGCAAGATTTTTACTATTATCTCCTGAGGCACCATGGCCTTTATACGAACTATACCGGTACGGTGAGCTGCCAGATCATCGGCCTTACCGACCAGTTTGCCGTCTGGGCCAGTAACCAGAAGCTCATCCGATAAAAGAGCGTCAAGTTCCTTGATGTCGCTGTTAAGCATTGCTTCACGTAGCCTTTGTTCAACGAATTGAATTTCTTCTAATGCGCTCATTGCCTGATACCGTTAATTGTCTCACACAAAGGAAGGCTCATTTGTCCTGAATCGTAGTCGGTTTGGCTTGGTATTTAGTCGATAAAACTGAGTGCTTTTCTGGAATCTATCTGTCTGACTATACGCCTGATATAGATTATTTTCATCCTGACTGTGATATAATTAACCTTCATGCGAATAATTAAGGTAGAAATCCGATATGAGTAATCAATAAGTTGACCTGAAGGGCGGGTGTCTCCAGCTCAGACGAGAAAAAAAGATGAAGAAACGAATCCACAAAGCGAATGATCTTGGCTAAACAGGACCGGTTTCTTTCGGTCATAGAAACCAACAAAGGCATTATTTACAAGGTTGCCAACGCCTATTGCAAAGATGGAGAGAATCGAAAAGACCTGGTACAGGAAATTATAGTGCAGTTATGGCAGTCTTTTGACCAGTATAACGAACAGTTTAAGCACTCAACCTGGATTTATCGGGTAGCGCTGAACGTAGCCATATCCTTTTATCGAAAGGATACCCGCAGGCAGGCGATTGCACTACCCATGTCAGATGATAGCTTGCTAACGCTCAACGAAGCCGAGCCGGATGACACTGAAGGTAATATCGACTTATTACAGCGATTTTTAGGCGAACTCAACGAGTTGGATAGGGCCCTGATGCTCCTCTATCTGGAAGAAAGGAGTCATCAGCAGATCGCCGAAATTCTGGGGCTTTCTTCATCGAATGTAGCCACAAAAATCAGTCGAATTAAAGAACAACTAAAGCGCAAATTTTCAACCATAAAAGCATAACGAACATGGAAGATAGAGACCTTGTAGCCCTCTGGAAATCTTACGATAAAAAACTGGAAGAAAACCTGCTGCTAAACAGAAAAAACCTGGAAGCTATAACCAGCATCAAAATTCAGTCATTTTTAGCCTCGATGAAGCCAATGAAAATCTTTACCATAATCGTTGGCATTTTATGGGTTGGAGTTGTTGATGTTTTACTGATCAATCTGTTTACTATCGCCAGTCCATTTTTTCTCATTTCAGCAGGCATTCAGGTGCTTCTTACTAAACTGGCCATTGGAATTTACGCCTATCAGCTAATCCTCATCCAGCTTGTCGATATAAATGAGCCGATTGTAGCCGTTCAGGAGAAAATAGCCCAACTAAAATCATCAACAATTTGGGTTACGCGCTTCCTTTTTCTTCAGCTTCCGGTGTGGACTACGTTTTATTGGACTGAAAGCATGTGGAAAAATGGCAATATTGTATTGTACCTGATTCAGGCTATTATAACGGGTAGTTTCGCATTTCTCGCCGTTTGGCTTTTCCGTAATATCAACTATGCGAATAGCGAAAAAAAATGGTTCAGATTAATTTTTTCTGGCAAAGAATGGGACCCGTTAATCAAATCCATGGATCTGCTGAGTCAGATAAACGACTATAAAAATGAGACGAAAAACGAAAATGCCAGCTTGTGATATCAGGTTAGATGACTCATGCCGATAGTAAAGCAGCTGATGTGGTGTCGGTTTCTCAAAACCGACACCACATCAGCTGCTTTACTATCGAATACAAGGATCAAGAACTACGGTAATTTAAAGTCCGATTCACTTATTTCCTCATCGAATTACTCATCATTTAAGCCTTTTCCATTGAGAATTTGCGGCATGCATTTTTCAACTCTTGACTCTCGGGTTTGGGCTTGTTTGGCCTGCGAAAAATAAAGCAGATATGCTCGTTGACGTCCTGGCGTCAATGCATCAAAAGCAGTTTTCAAGGCAGGATTTGTTGCCAGTTTATTTTGAAATTCTTCGGCAATTGCGAATTCAGCACTCTTTTTAAATTTCACCGTCAAACCCGCTTTTTCCACTTCAATGGCCTCATAAATATAGGCTTTCAAGAGGGGTTTCAGCTGAACTATTTCCCGAACATTGGTGAACCGGATCTGGCGCCCCGCCTGCACATTCTCCGATTGCTGGACTAAAATACCATCGGCATTCTGTAACAAAGCCCCTTTGAAAAACAGAAGCGCACAATATCCCTTAAACACATGTATTAAAACGATGTTACTTTTCTGAAACGTGTAACAAGGTGATCCCCACTTCACTACTTCGATTAGCCCACAGTCAAGAACAAGCTCTCTCAATTGCTCCCGTTCTTTCTGCCACGTTTGGGCTTTACTAAAATAAAAATCAACCTCATGATTCATTTTGCCTTTGTTATTGAGTTGCAAAATTTACACCCGTAGCGATCCACGGAACGCTCTGGCAGCATAGTAAGATTCTGCACCGTTGTGATACAGGAACACATTGCCGTAGCGTCGATCACAAAATAATGCGCCACCGAGTTTTCTAATATCCGCAGGTGTTACCACCCAGCTCGACGTCTTCAAATCGAAATTGCCCAGTTTCTGTAACTCCCGGTATTGCTCTTCCGTTAAAAGCTCAATGCCCATATCGGCGGCCATATTGATCGCGCTATCTTCTGGTTTATGTTCTTTTCTTGCCTCCAGTGCTTCATGATCGTAACACACACTTCGGCGACCCTTAGGAGTTTCGGCTGAACAATCGTAAAAAATGTATTCGCCTGTCTTTTTATCAAGACCAACAACATCCGGTTCACCGCCAGTTCTTTCCATTTCATTGAGCGACCACAGTTTTTCACTAGTAGCTTCCAGCTTTGCCTGAACGTTAGCCCATTCAAGACCTTTATGCCGGTTCATGTTTTTTTCGAATCGGGCTTTCAACGTGCTGATTAGTTCTTCACATTGTTCTTCTGATAACTCCATTTGATTGCTATTAATGTCGTTCATAATTTCACCTTTGTTGTTCAAATAATTATGCAATTAGTCTGAAATGATTTCAAATTAATTATAGAAATCGTTCATCCATTTATTGATAAACTGGGGTGATTTTCCGATCCGCAGGTCTGAAATACCACGACACTACCGTCAGGGTTAGCAATAACAACGGGGGGAATAGTTTATTCATGGAATTCCCCGAGATGATATGTGAAAATAACGCTCCCGACATGCTAAAGAAAAACCCAGCATAAGCCCATTCCTTGAGTAAAGCGAATTTAGGAATAAGCACGGCCACAACGCCCAAAATTTTCCAGACACCGATTATTGGCAAAAAATAGATAGGGTAGCCTAAATGCGTCATTTTATCTACTTCCTCATCCATTTTTAATAACTGCACTAGTCCGGTTGATGTCATTCCCAAGGCAAGCCAGAGGGTGGAAATCCAATAGATGATTTTATTTCTCTTTGTCATTCTGTGTTATTGTTAAGTTGCTTACAACGTCCTGTAATCGGTTATGAGCCATATTTATGCCTTGAGCAAAGGGTAATTGCAGTAGTTGGTCTCTGAGTGCGACCGTTTTATAGACAACATGTATCGTGAGTTTGCTGGTATCGTCAGTGAGTTTTTCGAATTCCAGAAATTCAAGTTGAGCAGGAAAAGGCGTATTCTCCATTTCGAATGTCCGCGTGATTTTCTGGTTCGGGCTAAACTCGTGGATCACCCCATTAGCGCGAAATACTATGTTTCCCTGCGCATCGGTTGTTTCAAATTGCCAGCTTCCGTGCTTTTTATTGTCAAGTTTCAGCACTTTTGTCCCCATCCATTGCTCGACAATTTCGGGCTCAACATACGCTCTAAATAGTAATTCCAATGGTAAATTAAATTCCCTTGTAATTACTATTTCCTGTTTGCCATCTTCGGCATCTATTTTTGTTTTTCTCGCCATAGTATTCTATTCTTTCGTTTTGTATTTTCCCATTACTGCTTCCAGTTTATTAAACCGATCATCCCACATCTTTTGGAATGGCTCAATAAAATCTGCTATTTCTTTTATCTTTTTCGGATTAAAGTGATAGTAAATTTCTCTGCCGTTTTGCTCTTGTTCGAGCAATTCGCACTCAGTAAGAATTTGCAGGTGTTTTGACACTGTCGGTCTTGCCGTGTCAAAGTTTGAGGCTATTGCGCCTGCTGTCATGGATTGCGAAGCAACCAACAAAAGGATAGCCCTTCTTGTCGGGTCTGCTATGGCCTGGAATACATCTCGTCTTAAATTCATTGCGTAGCTATTTGACTACAAATATAAGCGTAGCCATTTAACTACGCAAATTTTTCTGCGATTTTTCTAATGAAAATTTGCGTACTATTAGCAGCAAATATTGTTGATTATCAAGACATTATAACATGACTGCCATTAGAGCGCTTAGTCTACGTTTGAGCCGTGATTCGATGCCCCGTGGCTCAAGGAAGAGAGGCCGATTGTGGTTCGGCAGTAGCAGGTTCGAATCTCAATGGTTGACCATTTAAACAAATAAGCCGGTAAGGTCTCTCCTACCGGCTTCCATTAGTTCGTGAATAAGTGTGTTACGTTTTGCGCTCCCTGACCAGATCCGGCTATAATTGCCGAACAGCACGTCCTAAGCCACTGATGATCAGACCTATTATCGTCGCCTGCGATTGACGACGTTAGTCCGTAACTCGTTTATATTTTTCAATAATAATGCGATCAATACCAAGTTTATCAACCTTTTCAACGCCTTTTTGAACCAGCGTATCCCCGGCAATTTTTACCACAAACTGGAATTTATTATTTTCCCATGCTTTATCACTAAAGTACTCTAAATGCTCCGTGTAAACACTGTCGACTAATGTATATTTCCCTCCTCCAGCAGTGAACTCACCAGCCGTAGAATCTTTACCTGGACTTATAGCGTGATTTAAGAAAGCGAAGTGCGTCGCATTAATGATTTTAATCATTTTGTGCTTCGGGTCAAACGTAGAAAACGTTGTATCTTTTTCTGTAGTCGTTGCCGAAACTAACTCCCAGGTTCCTACAATGGGTGTGGGCGTTTGCTTCGTATTACAAGCATATAAGGTAGCCATTGCCCCAATCAAACTAAGTACAATTCTGACTTTCATGGTGTTAACTTTCTGATAACTATAAAAAGGTGGGTCATTTCAGGATTTAGCACGAATCCAATTAACAAAGCAAAAGTGTACTGCATTCTCCGCGCTTCAAGTCGAAAAAGTCAAAATACGGGCCTATAAATCTGTAGGGATTTCCCTTGCTGAATCATTGACTAGGCACACAAATGCCTAATCTGTCACGCAAAGGTGCATTTTTTATCGGCATAGGAACTCGATCGATTTTTTATCTTTTCTATTAAGCATTGACTCGTTGCTGTGTGATTCAATCCGTCAAATTGCGGAGATGGTTACCCTCTTCGACTCCATTTAGCAAGTATTGACGTGAGGTCAGGTTCTAAACCTGGCCTCTTCGAGGACACTCCGCTGTGTCGGTTTTGAGAAACCGACACCACATCACCACTGTACCTATCTCAGACACTGATTTATGCGTCCGTTTTAAGGTAGATTTTTTTCGTTTTGTCAGCCTTTCGTGTCGTTTCACCCTAAATAGCACTTGTCCAACGAGTCTCGGTCATGAATTTCGGGCAGTAAACAACTGCTCCGGCATCGAACAATACGATTGACATCTTGTGAAAACGGCTAAAAAAATTTTTAAACGAATCGGGCAGGGATTCGGTTTGGTCCTGCTCCTGGTTGCTGGTTTCTGCGCATACGTCGCGATAACCCCACCCCGCACTTATGATCCACCCGTTGCGCCCACCATTCAGGTCGAATCGACAGAAGCCAGGATTCAGCGTGGGGAAGTTATCGCCCATTTGCAATGCATTAGTTGCCACGCTGATAATAACAATCGTCTGACCGGCAAACGACTGGATGAGTTACCCGCTATTTTCGGGAAGGTTTATTCACGCAATATCACCAAGGACAAGGAAAAAGGCATAGGCAACTGGACAGACGGCCAGCTTATCTATTTTTTACGAACAGGAATCCGGCCTAATGGTACAACTGCTTTCATGCCTCAGTACAACCTGATGGCCGACGAAGATATGAAATCAGTGGTGGCCTGGTTGCGGTCAGACCGGTTTCCGGTACAAGCCTCTAAAACGGAAGCTCCGCCTGCTGAATATAGTTTTGTAGCCAAAATGTTGGCCTGGACAATCCTTCAACCGGGCGATTTTCCGAACCACTCCATCCCGATGCCCGACAGTACAAAACCGGTGGCTGTTGGCCGCTATGTAGCAACAGCCGTTGCCGATTGTTATGGCTGTCACTCGGCCGATTATTTAGACCTCGATAAGGTACATCCAGAACGTACGAAGGGGTATTTTGCCGGAGGCAGCAAATTTACCGATGAGGCAGGAAAAACGATATTTTCAGCCAATCTGACGTTCGATGAGCAGACCGGAATTGGCAAAAAATACACGAAAGAACAGTTTATTCGAGCCGTAAAAACCGGTGTTCGGCCCGATGGAAGCGTATTTCGCTATCCTATGGTGCCCCGCCCCTCATTAAGCGACCGTGAAATAGCAGCCATCTATGACTATTTAAAAACCATTCCCCGGCTAAATAATAACATAGCGCAGAAGCAGGCCGAAGTCCAGCTGGCGGAAAAGTAAAGCCAATGATTTGATTGGCTACAAAATGCCGTGTATAGCATAGTAAGTTTAAGCCCAGCAGCATCGTGCTATTAGGCCTGAACTTATTACGCTAACGTTTTTATTCCGGTACAATCAACGTCAGCACGCCCGGCCGGATTTCAGCTTTCAGTTCGGTTATCCGGCCAATGTACTCACCATCGATCTGAAAATAGGCTTTTCGATGGGTTGCAATGGTTATGGATGTAGCCGGTAAGATTTCAATCTTTTTCGGATCGAAAGGCTGATACCGCCAGAACAATTTCAGGATTTCCCAGAAGGATAAACGTCGAAAAATGACGACCTCAAACTGCCCATCGAAGGGGTCGCCATCGGGATTAATAACGGCTCCCGTACCATACATGCGTGCATTGGCCAGCACAATCATGAAAGCCGCCCGCGAAATACATTCATCGCCGAGGTTAATTTCAACCCGAAGCAATCGGCGTTTTTGCAATACATTTACAACCCCACGAAGGTAGCCGAGCTTGCCGCGAAGATTATATTGCTGATAATGTTTAACCAATTGGGCATTCAGGCCGATATCAGCCAGATGCAGACAGATATCACCGTTCACGGCAATAACGTCGGTCGGTTTCAGCACTCCGTTAATGAGTACATTGAGGCCCCCTTCAATATTGGGCGGAATACCAAGCTCACGGGCCATTCCATTGGCCGATCCCGCGGGCAAAACGCCCAGCGGAATTGTTGTTCCCAGTAATTGTTCGGCCACGAATTTAATCGTCCCGTCGCCACCCACTGCAACCACACGATCAGGCTTTAGCTGATTAAGTTTCTGACGTAATCTGTCTTCATCGGTTTTGCCATCGAGGTATAAAAGCTCAGCATCGTGGGATGAATTCGTGAAGTAATTATTAATACCAGTTTCCCAGTCCGTTTTGGCTTTGCCACCAGAAACTGGATTAATTGCGAATAAAAAGACCAACTTCTGAGCAGATTACAGGTTATATGTGGCGTGTATCACTGATACGTTATGAACAGGAAGCGACATCCAGTAAGTAGTAAACAAAATTTAAGCCTGAAGGGTAAGATAAATCGGCAATTCTTAACCTGGCTCCGGCTATCCGATCAACCCATTGTGAAGATTTATCGTGGTTTCGGTAATGATCACAAGTTAATGATTCACGGCCAGGTATTTCGGCGGAGTGCCATCCCCCGAAAAAAATTCAGGGATAGCCCGCTGGTAAATCTCCTGGCAGTCATCCGGTTATTTCTGGTAAAACCATATCCCAGGGCAACCATTCGGGTTCATTATGGTGAGCAGACGGCCCAGACACAAACGGATCCCGATGGCTATTTCAGGCTCGACCTGCCCTTGCAGCAACCACTATCGCCCGGCTGGCACTCAGTTCGGGCAGAATTGCTGTCACAAATGATTTCGCCCGAAACAGTCCTGGCCGAAGGTGATGGCAAAGTTCTGATTCCACATCCTACCCGTTTCATCTGTATCTCCGACATCGACGATACGTTTCTGATTTCACATTCAGCCACCATCACCAAGCGGTTGATGGTACTTCTGACCGAAAATGCACACAGCCGGGAGCCTTTTGAGGGAGTTGTTGCTCATTATCAATTATTAAGTGAAGCCGCTAGTGGCCCTGGCGTCACAAACCCATTTTTTTATGTGTCGAGCAGTGAATGGAATCTGTACGATTACATTCTGGAGTTTTCCCGAAAAAACGGCCTGCCCGAAGGAGTTTATCTATTGAGCCAGCTAAAGCAATTAGCGCAGGTTTTACAAACTGGCAAAACCAAACACCTGACAAAATTTGAACGAATTGTTCGAATTATTGAAACATATCCGGTTCAACAGTTTATTTTACTGGGAGATGATTCGCAGCAGGACCCGGTAATTTATGAGTCGATCGTAAGGCATTTTCCGGCGCAGATTCGTTGTGTATATATCCGGCGGATTCACCCTAAAAAACAGCCTCAGACACTGGCTCTTGTCGATAAGATTGAAGCGATGGGTGTGTCATGCTGCTATTTTTCTAACAGTAACGAAGCGCATCAGCATTCCGTAAAAATTGGGTTAGTTGCCTCCTAATATGAACCAGAACACGCCCCCCGAAGACCTCACCGGTGATCTCGAAATCGGAAAACCTTATACGGAAGCGGCAGGCATACCGGCTGTCGTTAAATCGTTTGAACATATTCTGCATGGCACAGGGTTGGCTCGCGGCTGGAAAGCCCTTGTTAACCTGAACCAGAAGGATGGATTCGATTGCCCATCCTGCGCCTGGCCCGACCCCGACGGTCAGCGGTCCAGCGTGGCCGAGTATTGCGAAAGTGGCGCCAAAGCGGTTGCCGATGAGGTAATGACCAAACATACGGCCTCGCCTGTGCTGTTTCAACGGTACTCGGTGAATGAGTTGCTCGAAAAAAATGACCTCTGGCTGGGGCAACAGGGCCGATTAACCCAGCCCTTGATTCTCCGTCCGGGAGCGACTCATTATACCCCAGTTAGCTGGACAGATGCTTTTCAGCTAATTGGTAATCAGCTCAATGCGCTCGATTCTCCCGACGAAGCTATTTTCTATACATCGGGCCGCACCAGCAACGAAGCAGCATTTCTCTACCAGTTATTTGTTCGGATGTTTGGCACCAACAATATGCCCGACTGTTCGAACATGTGCCACGAATCGACCAGTGTAGCCCTGGCCGAAACACTTGGTCTGGGAAAGGCATCGGTCAAATACGAGGATTATGAGAAGGCCGATGTCATTATGATAATCGGCCAGAATCCGGGCACCAATGCCCCCCGGATGCTCACCCCGCTGGAACAGGCAAAACGAAACGGATGCAAAATCATCGCCGTCAATCCGTTGCATGAGGCAGGTCTGTTAGCGTTCAAATACCCGCAAAGCGTTCGGGATGTGCTATTTGGCGGAGAAAAATTAACCGATCTGTTCCTTCAGGTACGCATCAACTCCGATCTCGCCCTGATGAAGGCCATGTGCAAAATTCTGCTGGAAGAAGAGAAAGCGGCACCCGGAAAAGTACTGGATCAGAATTTTATTAATCAGTATACGGCGGGCTATGACGCGTTCATCAAGAGTCTGGATCAGTTCAATTTGAACGAGTTGGCCGCCCAGTGTGGCCTATCCGTCAGTCAGATTCAGGAAGCGGTCGATTTATTCAAATATACGCCAAAGCTGATCATCTGCTGGGCAATGGGGCTGACCCAGCATCGCAACGCTGTCGATACGATCAATGAGGTAATTAACTTGCTGTTATTGAAGGGTAGCATTGGTATCGAAGGCGGTGGTGCCAGCCCGATTCGGGGCCATAGTAATGTTCAGGGCGACCGTACGATGGGTATTTGGGAAAAGCCCAAACCCGAATTTTTAGACTCGCTAAAGCGGGTTTTCAACTTTGAACCACCTCGTCAAGATGGGTATGATACGGTTGCCGCTGTTCAGGCCATGCATGAAGGAAAAGCAAAAGTATTTTTTGGTATGGGCGGAAACTTCTCGATGGCCGTATCAGACACTAACTATACGGCCGAAGCCCTGAAAAAATGTAAGCTAACGGTTCATGTTTCAACTAAGCTGAACCGCAGTCACTTGATTCATGGCGAAACGGCCCTGATTCTTCCCTGCCTTGGTCGCACCGACCGCGATATGCAGGCAACCGGCGAGCAATTTATTAGCTGTGAGAGTACAACCGGGGTGGTAGCGCAGTCGCACGGGGTGCTTGATCCGATTTCGACCCATCTAAAAAGCGAAGTAGCGATTGTGGCCGAATTGGCGAAAGCAACACTAAACGGCAAATCAACCATAGATTGGGACGGCCTTGCGGCCAATTATGACCGCATTCGCGACCTCATCGAGCAGACCATTCCAGGTTTCGACAAGTATAACGAGCAGGTTCGCAAACCGGGTGGTTTTTATATTCCAAATGGGCCACGAGTCCGGACGTTTAAGACAAAAGACGGTAAAGCGCATTTCACGATCAATACACCCACGCAGCACGAGCTACAACCCGGCGAACTGCTGTTGATGACCGTGCGCAGCCATGACCAGTTCAATACGACCGTATACGGCAACGACGACCGTTACCGGGGCATTTATAACGAACGGCGGGTACTCTTTATGAATTCCGACGATATTGCCAACTTAGGTTTACAGGAAAAACAGGTTGTGGATCTGAACAGTCATTATGGCGGTCAACAGCGGACAGCTCATCGTTTTATCGTTGTTCCCTACAACATTCCACGTGGCTGCACAGCGGCTTACTTTCCCGAAACTAACGTATTGATCCCGATCGATTCAGTAGCCGAAAAGAGCCATACACCAACGTCAAAATCAATTATTGTGACCGTAACTCCAACGAACTGATCAACGACAGGGTGACCACAAACTGCCCATCTGCTTCCTGAATAATCGGCACCGGTTGGCCAAGCATCTGGTATTTAGCAAGAATATTGCTCAGCCCTACACCATTGGAGGCTACGCGTATTGTTTTACGCTGAATGTTATTGCGCACCGAAAGTTGAGCCTGTTTGTCAGTAGCAATTACGATAACGAGTGGCTGATCGGGCAGTACGATATTGTGTTTTACGGCATTTTCGACCAGTAATTGGAGTGTCAATGGAGGGAGCTGGTAAGTCTGATACACTTCATCAACCTGTACCGAGAGTTGCAATCCGCTACCGTGTCGGGTTTTGAGTAAGTTAAAATATGACTGAATAAACGCCAGTTCACTGGCCAGATCGGTCAGTTGCTCCTTATTGGAACGAAGGAGGTAGCGATAAACCGTGCTCAATTCTTCCAGAAAGACACGAGCCTGCTCCGGGTCATCGTCGATAAGCGAATCAAGGACATTCAGGCTGTTGAACAGAAAATGTGGATTTACCTGTACCTGCAAGGCCCGGATATGGACTTCCGTGTTTTCCTGCTCCAGGCGCTGGACCGACAACTCGGCTTCGAGGTGTTCGCGACGACGTTGTTCACGCTCACGAGCCAGTTCCTGCTCCATAACGGCATGCCGAATAGCTATCTGGCGTTGTCCATAGCTCAGTCCCAGCGAAAAACAGATCAATTCCAATACAACACCAAGCTGCAAATAGGCCAGCGAAATGGTCCAGAACGGTCCCGTAAGATCATCAACGGGTTTGATCAATGAGAATGCCTGGCTAATGAGCGAACCGATCTGGATGAACAGCGTTCCGGCTACAAAATAACGAGAAACGATATCCTTCAATTTCAGCAGTTCATAGATGGCGTAAAAGCCAGCCATCGCCAGAAGAGCCCGTATGATCGAAAAAGCAGCCTCATAAATAGCGGGGTGCCAATCAGCTAGCACGAAGCATATAACAGCCTGAAAACCAATATAAACCAGAAGGCATTTTTTAATATATTCAAACAACCTGTACAGTGAAGGTAACCGTTGCCGAATGTTGAGAAAGGCATCTCCAAAGTCAAAATAAATGTAAAAGGCAATCATCGATGACGTAGCTCGTACAAAATATGATGCCTGTATTGGAAGCCAATCGCCAAACGTCTGCACTCGTAAAAACCACGCCAGCATATACAGGGTGTATAACCCATAAATGCGCGTTCTGTACGTAATCCATTGGATAATGTTCAGCAGTAAAATGGATGCAACCATTCCGGCAAAAACATAACCCCAAATGTCAAAGGTCATAAAATTACCTTGCTAGATAGTACCCCATTAAACGCTTCCCGCTCTGGCCTGCAACGGCACTTTATTCTAAGTAAAGGTATGTACTCAGAGCCCTGTCGTGAGGCTTATCGGCTTCGCTCACGCTAAATAAAGCGGTTTTCCAACGCTGAATACCCTCATCAGGCCAAGATTTCCTGAGTTAAAGCCCTACCTGTACGCACCTGGCCATTGGCCAACAAGTCTCAGAAAAAAAATGCCTAGTGCTCTTCTAATATCTATTTTATACGGAATAGTCATGAATGGGGTTGATACAAACCTATAAGCCGGGCCGCCGATGCGGTTTTTGAAACCTTATAGGTTTAAATTGGCTGTAAACGACCGAAAAAATAGATGAGTGAAAGTAGCCGCCATGAATAGCCTGCCCAGATTGAGTTCTTGTCAAACAACAGCCTGATGTATTGACTCATATCCTATAAAAGGACTTCGTGAGTCAATACTTCAGGCTGTTTAGCTAGAGCTGTAAAACCGAAAAACGGCTCGTTTTTTACTTCGTTGCGATATAAAAGAAGTCGAGACTTCCGGCAGGGTCTGTACTGACGAGATAATCAGTATAGTTGATTTCGGCCGCAATACCGTCGGCTTTGAGGAGCCGGTTACGGTTTAGCCGATTCATCAGGTCGTAAGGAACCTGCAAAAGCCGACGCGGTAATTTGTATTGTAAATTAAAAATATCGAAACGAGTCAGTTTTTTTACGGATGCTTTATTCTGCTCATAATAGGTCATTACTTTGCCGTTTCCGTGAACGCCCTTGGCATCGACTTTTGGAAAGTATCGACCAATGAGATTTCTTAATCCATCCGCGTAATATTCCCGAATATGCCAGGGATTGCGGGTCAGCGAGAACGTTTTATTGACGGTTGTCAGCAGCAGCTTACCGCCGGGTTTCAGAACGCGATGGGCCTCCCGGATAAACAAATCGTCATTTTCGATATGTTCAATTACCTGAAACGTTACAATGTAATCGAACGTATTGTCAGGAAGCGGTAGGCCATTAGCGCCCGTGAGGGGCGGAATATTGGCAGCGATAAATGTTGAGGATGGATATTCTGCACTAAGCGCAGCGATCAGCTCCGTATTTTTATCGATACCCGTGTAGTGATCAGCGGCATTGGTAAGCAATTCAAGACCCCGGCCCCAGCCACAACCGATTTCGAGCACTTTACCGCTCACTAGGGTAGCCGCTTCAACGTACGGGAACAACAATCGCTGGTGAACCGGATTGTCGGATGCGATTTCGGCGGAGGTAATTTCGGTGGTTTTGTACATATCGTTTCAGGACACTGGACTGGAATTGGGGGCATCAGGCTGTTCGATAACTAGTAAATCCAGTATCTAATGTCTTCTATCCAACGTCTTTGTTTGCAATTCAATCGACAAAATTAGTCTTTTGTAGTGAAGTAAAGAAAAATGAACGGTCTCCGTAACCCAAACGCTGCTATTTTTTCGTTATTAACGACAGGCTTTTTGCTTTACGCTATATAAGATGCCAATCGAACGATTTCGAGCCATTCTATAGCGGGCAGTAAAAAGCCCTTATCTCAAGAATTTTCTATCCGAAACACGCAAGATTATTATTGTTTATGCGTATTCTGTCTGCTTTACTGCTTATTACATTTCTGTCGGCCTGCTCAACCAGTAAAAAAACGCAGCAAGACCGGGCAACTGCTGCATATGAGGCTCGTACTGAAGCCCGTCGCAATTCGACTCAGGGGGATTCCCGTCCGGCAGCACCAGCCACCGCTGCACCGGTTAAAATAAACGATGGTCCGGCCACTACACCTGGTACAACTCCAAACTCGGGGCCCAAACAGGTTGGTGAGTGGGTCGTTACATCCATTAAAGGGAAATTTCTGGCTACCGATACAACGGCCGTTCAGGTCTTCATGAACCTGACCGCAAAGACGCCCAAAGGTGAGCCTGTTTTAAATCCGACTGATTTTATTGAGCATTTTCAGATCGCTTATGTCATGTATCCCGACTACAACAACCGCGAACGGTTAGGGTATGGGAATATTCAGCTGACGACACAAAACGTTAGTGTCGAAGGCGATTATCTGACGCTCACATTTGAGGTAAAACGGCCAAAAGAGGCAGCTAACGCTGTTTTGTTAACGGAAATTACGGAAACCAATACCGGCACAAAAGCGCGTAATGACCTATCATTACGCTTTAAAGCAGCTAAGCTAAGCGACCGGTTCTCGCTATTTGATAAAACCGGCAAGAAACCGCAATTACGGAATTACGCCAACGTTGGCGATACTATTATTATTCGTGATGTAAACGGTACCAGCAAACCACTGTTCGGTTTCCGCTACCGCCATGACTTCGACGCAGCTTCGTCGCCGATGAATACTTCAGCGAAACCAACTCCTAAATCATTAACTGTCGATTCAAGCCTGACCATCACCACAAACCAACCGTTTATCATTCCCCGCGAAGGTCTTTATTATTTTGTGGAAGATACAACGGCCGAGTCGGGCATTGGTCTTGTTGTAGCCGATAAACGCTTTCCGAAAATGACTCGCCCCGAAAAGCTCATTAAGCCGGTGCTGTATATGAGTACCAGCACCGAGATTGGGGAACTCAACCAGGCTCAGGATACAAAAAAAGCGTTTGATCGCTACTGGCTAAGTCTGATGTCGGGCAATGAGGAGGTAGCCCGGAAAACACTTAAAGCGTATTTCGATCGCGTTGAAGAAGCGAACCGACTATTTACGAGTTATAAAGAAGGCTGGAAGACCGATAAAGGTATGATTTACATCGTACTGGGTGCGCCCGATCGTGTGCAACGGAACCGCGAGCGCGAAGTATGGGTTTACAATCGCCGGGCTAACGTCTCGGAAGTTAATTTTACCTTTACGAAGAAACCGAATCAATTTGTCGAGGATCATTACGAACTGGTGCGCTACATTGAGTATCAGCCGATTTGGTACCCGATTGTCGAAGCATGGAGAACCGGCGCAATCCGCGAGTAAATCGCCCGAATCATACCCGAAATAACAATTCAAGACCTCAATTCCGCCCGGAGCCTGACGAAATGGTGTTCGGCATTCAGTCTGTGATCGAGACACTCAAGTCCGATCAGCAGATTGATAAACTATACATGGAAAAGGGATTAAGTAATCCTGACATCCAGAATCTGGCCTTTCAAAAACGAGTTACCATCCAGCGTGTTCCCGTCGAACGGCTTGACCGGCTGACCCGAAAAAACCACCAGGGTGTCGTTTGCCTTATCTCTCAGGTTCAGTACGTTAAATTGTCTAATGTCATTGCCGATGTCTATGAGCGGGGCGAAACGCCCTTTTTTCTACTTCTCGACCGGATTACCGACGTTCGGAACTTTGGTGCTATCGCACGAACGGCCGAGTGTACGGGTATTCAATGCATTGTGATTCCTGGTCGCGGAGCAGCAGCAATCAACTCCGATGCCATGAAAACGTCATCGGGTGCGCTTAACCACATTTCTGTCTGTCGCGAGCCAGAGCTATCGGAGACCGTAAAATATTTGCAGGAATCGGGCATTACGGTAGTCGCTTGTACGGAAAAATCGAGTCGCGATCTTTATGAACGCAGTACCGATTTAACGGGCCCGTTAGCGATCATTATGGGATCAGAAGAAGACGGCATCTCGCCCGAACTGTTGCGCATGGCCGATAATCATGTCAAAATTCCCCTCCTGGGTGCAGTTGGTTCGCTGAATGTATCGGTGGCAACTGGCGTGGTCCTGTATGAAGCCGTTCGGCAACGAAGCCTGATTGTGGCTGCTAACGAGTAATTAGGGCTAACCGTCAAGCTACCTTACGCATTCCCTCAACTTCTGTCTGATACAACTGACTAATCAGTAATTCTCACCCCGCTATGTCGACATGGCGGGGTTATTCGTATGCCTGAAGTAGCCCAATCAATACGTTTCGGCCATTAATCAAATTTTAATTCAATATACTGACTATCATTTAGTTATCGGTAATTCGTATTTATAGTTATGCAATAGTTTTGTATAGACAGAGGAGTCACTCAGAGCCGAGCGACACCCCTGATAGCGTTCCGATTGTTTTTGGAATCGTGCCAAGCCGACGATAGTAGGTTCTGGATATACATTTTGAAAATTCGGATTAAAATTACTCGGTCAGCGTGCGGCAGAAGGTTTGTCAACGATTGGCGTCGAATAATTAAACTGCTGAAAAAAATCAAAGAATTACCTGTACATGCTGTTGCCTATTAAAAGCACATAACTTCTCGGACAACTCAAAACGATTCATTTGGCGAGAAGTAAGCTAGCAGACTATACGTGTTCTTAACGCTTACGCCTATGTATCGCTTTGGTCTCAAATTCCTGTTCCTTTTAGGCTTTGCTAACGCCATTCAGGCACAAAGTCTTAGCCCTCAACTGATTGCTTCAGCGGGTGGATTTGCGTCTGTAAGTACCAATAGTCTTGCATTCACCGTAGGGCAGCCCATAGCCACCATGCTCTCCGGAGCGAATGGTTCGCTGTCACAGGGTTTCCAGCAGTCGTTTAAGGCCAACGTCGTCAATGTGATAACGGCTATTGCCCCCTTGCCTGTTTTAGCATTACGCATCTTCCCTAATCCGACCCGCGCCTATCTCCAGATTGAGGGCGAGGCTGCAATACTAACCCTAACGGATGTGCTGGGCCGCCCCCGATGGCAGGGCCGCAGTGATGGCAAACCGCTATTGATCGACCTGCATGATTTCGCTGATGGCGTATATCTGCTGCATGTCCAGACGTCCCAGATTAACCAGTCTACCCGAATTGTATTACAACGCTAACCACACTATTCTGCTATGAAAACCATTACTTTTTGTTCGTTCTGGCTGCTTCTAACAGTAGTTGCCCAGGCACAGCCACCTCAGGGCTTCAGCTATCAGGCTGTCGCTCGAAATGCCACTGGTGATGTACTGGTAAGCAAAGCCATCAAAGTCCGGCTGTCGATCATTGATGGTACGCCCACCGGCACTGTTCAGTACACTGAGTCGCAGGAAGCTTCAACCAACGCCTTTGGTCTGTTTACGCTCACAATAGGCGCAGGAAACGCAGAAAAAGGAGCTTTTAAGGACATTACCTGGAACAGCGGTCTCAAGTTTCTGGGCGTTGATGTGGCCTTTGATGGCTCCACGAATTACCAGAATATGGGCGTTAGTCAGTTGCAAAGTGTTCCCTTTGCCCTGTACGCCGTAAATAGTGGCACTCCTGGCCCCGCCGGTCCCAAAGGTGATGCGGGTACACAGGGGGTTAAAGGCGACGCAGGTGCAATAGGTCCGGCAGGGCCTAAAGGAGATGTTGGTCCTCAAGGTGCCAAAGGAGATGCTGGCCCTCAGGGCGTAAAGGGTGATCCGGGCCCTACTGGACCTGCCGGACCCCAAGGCACCAAAGGGGATGCAGGCGTTGCCGGGCCACAGGGGCCTAAAGGCGATGCATCACCCTGGGTTGGAGCCAATGGAATTTTTACTACATCTGCGACTCTGGGTATTGGAACCAGTTCACCGAAAGCCCCGCTGCATGTGGCAGGATCAGCTCTGTATAATTTTACAACATCCGCCCGGTTTTTCAACTACAACACAGCCTCAACTGTGCTTGCCTCAGGAAGTGGTTATCGTATGGGACTGTTTGTTGAAAATGATGTCGTTACCAACAACACCCTTGTTTCAACGCAAACAGTTACTACTTCAGATGCACGTATTAAAAACATTGTCGGTTCGTCAAATAAACAACGGGACTTAGAAACGCTCCGTCAGATTGACGTGACCAACTATACCTTCAAAGATGTTGTAAAACAGGGAAACGGCCCGCAGAAGAAAGTAATTGCTCAGCAAGTAGAGCGTGTTTATCCGCAAGCTGTTCAGAAACGAACTGATTTTATACCCGATATTTACGCGGTAGCCAGAGTCGATGCTTTGCCTTCAGGTTTCGTGCTAAAACTTGAAAAAACGCATGGATTAAAAGTAGGGGATAAAGTAAAACTGGTTCATGCTCAGAGCGGTGAATTCATGGAAGAAGTCAGGCAAATTATTGATGAAAAAACCTTCTGTATTTCGGGTAGTGGGATCGAATCGACGGATAAACTCTTTGTATATGGCCGTGAAGTCGACGATTTTCGGGTGGTCGATTATGATGCCCTCTCGATGCTAAACATAAGTGCCACACAAGCCTTGTTGCAGCGCATGGAACAGGCCGAAAAGGAAAATAAAACGTTGCAGCAGGAAATTCGCCAACTCGCTTCCCGACTGACCCGGCTCGAAGGGAATCAGAGTGCAGTCAATGCCTTTAGCCGGTGGCACCCAAATCGTACTCAGTCTAATACGATCCAGAAGAGGAACATTAGCAGGTCTACAGCTTTACGGACAGTCACTAACAATCAGCCTGGATCAACTAAAAATCGAGAGGCCCACAAACGCGTTTTATGAATAAGTCTCAGGCTCTATTCACGCTTAAAATGCCTCATCTGCATCCATAGGCTTTAATCAAATTTTAACACAACCACCTGTTTATCATTTAGTTATCGGCAACTTGTAGTTCATATTATGAGGTAGCTTTGTCTATAGTTACGCTTACATCAGGAAACAATTCCTTGCTCTTCAGGCGTAACGGAACAGGCTATGAAACGTATGTATAGTGCGGTCAGATGGCCGCTTGGCTTTATCCTGATTGGGTTCATTTGGTTAGACGGTTGCAAAAAAAGCGATGATCCTGGTGCCCAGGGATCTACGAATACGCTCTGCAAGGAAGTAACTATAAAAGCAACTCTTCTTGACCTAAACTATAAATTCACCTTCGATGATCAGCTCCGAATTGTGGGAATCACCGTTACCGATGACGGACAAACAGAGACAAGGACATATACGTATGGTAGCGACGGAAAGCTTATCGATCCGTCGGGTGATATTAGTACGGACTATAAAAATGGGTTATTAGACTTTGTGATTCTGGATGGCGCACTGTTTGAATTTAATCCTGCCGGGCAATTAACAGGTGCAAGAATTACCACCGATGATAATGATGTCCTTCTTTACAGTTACTCGTATGATGCCAATGGCGACCCCGTCTCAATAAAGGGTGTGATAACCGACTCCGACGGGCATACAGAAAGCGACAACTATGTACTGGATTACCTGGCGGATAAATTAAATGGATTGCCCTGGAGCCAACAGCCTCAATTTGCCTGGTTGTCTCCGGTTTTCACGGCCGTTCCACTTACCAGTAAGCATTTGCTCAATAAGTGGGTGCGCAACTGGACAGCCGCCGGAAAATCGTTTACGTTCACCCAACAATACACCTACACTTTCGATGCGCAGGGTCGTACGACGCAGTTTGTCCACACTGGCAATCCGAAGAATTTTTTTACGATCACCTACGCTCAGTGTCAATAAGGTCACCTTATCTATTTTTTGGATAGGACGATCACGTATCAGGCAAAAAAAGCACCGGGTTTCAGACCGGTGCTTTTTTTGTGTTAGGCTTTCTTACTTTTCCCTTTGCCGCCTTTTTTAGCGGGGGTCTTGTCGAGTGAATTGATCCATGTAGCCAGCTTCAGCGCATCTTCTTTAGGAACCTGCGTCATCGGAGCCATGGGTGGGTAACCCGGCCAGTGGCTCGGTACAGGCGTGTAGATCAGTTTAACGATTTCCTCGTTAGAATACTTCTTCTTAGCTACATCTACGTAGGCAGGGCCAACCAGTTTTTGATTAGGGCGATGGCAGGCAATACACGTATATTTGCTCATCAGGGCATTCATATCCGCTGGAATGTCAGCGGTCGGAGCCTGAGCATTGACATCGAATGAAGCCAGGGCCAGGGCAGCCGCAGCAAAGAGAAATCCAAACGATTTTTTCATGAGAATCGGGTAAGCGATAAATGAACGGAACAAATTGATAACCGGCTATAGACCAACCCCGCAAAAATAGACGGTTCCTGGTTATAACCCAATTTTGCTTCGGTTTTTCCTACTAAACCAATCCTTGGACAATTGTTCTCGAAAAACGTTTAAAATTTGTTAAAACAAAATTAGTATGATGCCCATTGACCGCTTTTCGGGACATGCCAATCTATATGCCCAGTTTCGAATCGATTATCCTCAGGATCTCTATGATTTTGTGCTCTCATCTGTTGGCGATCGGCATCTGGCCTGGGATTGTGCAACCGGGAACGGGCAGGTAGCGGGTGTATTGGCTGATTTTTTTGAGCAGGTAGAAGCAACAGACATCAGCGAAACGCAATTAGTGCTGGCCGTGAAGAAGCCGAATATCCATTACCAGCTTAGCCAGGCCGAACAAACGCCCTTTGCCGATCAGTCCTTCGACCTCATCACCGTAGCCCAGGCATTGCACTGGTTTTCGGTCGATACGTTTCATCAGGAGGTTCGGCGCGTTTCTAAACCCGGCGCGACACTCGCCGAATGGGGATACGGTCTGGTTAAACTCGGCCCTGACCTTGACCCAATCTTACTTGATTTCTACCGGAATCGTATTGGCCCCTACTGGGACCCGCAGCGGGTTCATATCGATAATTCGTATGCAACCCTTCCCTTCCCCTTTGCAAATGCGCAACACAAAGAATTTATAATCGATCGAAAGTGGTCGCTGGATCGTTTCCTGAACTACCTGCGAACATGGTCGGCCGTACGGCAGTATATTCACGAAAATGAAGAAGATCCTGTAACCGATTTTGGCGAGCAGTTGAAGCCGATCTGGGGTGAAGCCGAACGGGATGTTACGTTCCCCGTGTTTTTACGAATAGGCCGGGTCAATTGACACCTAAGAAAATAAGCTGTGTTTCGCGAATGTCGGCGCGAACACAGCTTATTCCATTAAAAATTAAACGAAGCGGAAGCCTTTAAAGCAAATGGGCTGATGGGTATTCCATTCGGGCCTCCATTGAGGTAAGTTAGTCGGTGAATGGCCTGAATACGGATCAGTTTAAAAATATTATCGATTCCGTAGCCAACTTCCAGATATGGTTTAGCGCCATCGAGCGTGCCAAAATGAATGGGCTTCATACCGCCCGGCAGCGGCTTAAATGACTCAACATCCTGATTTTCCTTCGATTGACTTCCCCATAGCGCATCGATATTGGCTACCAATCGCCAGTTGAGCTTCCGAATTCCCGGCAACCGGTTAAACAGTAATCCTTCAAACTTATGCTGGATATGAATGGCAACAAATCGATCGCTCACGAATTCATAAAACTGCATCCGGTTGAAGGTATTGTTCGTTAGCAGCGGTGTAGGGTTGCCAATATGAGGAAACAGGAGCGGTGCAGGCAGCGTTGAGGGCGTAAAACCAGCCGACAGTAAATACGTCATCCGGCCAAGTGGCCCAAGCCGCAGTGATTGCTGCGCCCGCAGGGTGAGTCGATCATAATTAAAATCGCCCCCTAAGGATTTAAGGCCTTTCGTATATCGAATCGTTAGAACAGGAGCCCGTTTTGTTCCCAGTGTAATACGGTCATTCCCATCCATAATGTACTTTTCTTTTCGGGCCAACCGGGCTTCAATCGACCAGAACGCATCGAAAATAGTAGATTTTAGGGGCGACAGGTCACCCATATCGGGATCAATGCGGTAATGAAACGGGAAAATAGGATCAAACGTCCGACTACCCAATGTAGCAGTCAGTAAGATACCCCGAACAGGTTCGGTGCGAAAGAACAACTCTTTCTGCATACTCCGGTAAGCACCCCGATAGCGGCCAAATCGGCTCAGTGCATAGAAGATTCGATTTCCACCGATTAGTTCGGGTGTTAGCCCTAAACGCTCCAGGTCGTTGGCAACCTTAACGCCCGCCAATGTCCAGTGTTGACGCGAAAAGAGATAATTGACTTCCCCACCGTACTTAAACTGGCGATCGTAGGTACCATAGGCGAGGTAAGCCCGAAAAATCCAGTTACGGCTAAAGTCATCGTTTGTTTTGAACCCAATTCTTGTCCGCAATCCCTCAACGGTGTTAATAGCAAACAGATATGGATAAGGTCCTAAATCGATGCCGCCGAGTTTATAAAATCCAGTCACGAGAACCTGGCCGATCCCTTCGGCGGTTTTCACAGCTGGTACCGCTCTGAGTTTATCGATTATCTCGCGGGCTTTCAGATCGTCTTTATTGAGCGAATCAGCACCGGCAAGGGTCCCCTGTACGGCATGCCAGTAGGCCTCATTGGCAGTCGCTACCGTATCGCTCGGCTCAATAGGCTGCTCATAGAACAACATGGGATGCGGCTTATTGACGACTATGTTGCTGCTCCGTAGAGTCACCTCGGCCCGCAAACCAAGCGATTGCTTCCCCACGCCCGTCAAATCGGCCAGCAGTCGAATTTTAGTAGGCAACCAGCCAGCCATACCCGACGAACCCGTTGTGGTATCCATTGTTGGCTCCAGTTCCTGCTCAATGGTCAGTTTACGAACATAGTTCAGGTTAGCCCCGTTTCCAATGTGTGTTTCAATCTGGCATAATGCAAACGTCGTTGTGTCGATCCAGGCCTTACCTGTAAACACAAGATCTTCGGGCCGCTTCGGGTCAAACTGAATTTCATAGCAGATATGATCACCAATCTGTGTGGTGTCGGCCAGAAAAAACTCGTACCAGTTTTTCCAGTTATCGCCAATGGGCGAAGCAAAATCCTTCCCTAAAATTGGAATATAGTTGTCATAGAAATTCTGGCTGACCAGATTAGTACCACCCAGTAATTGCGAACTCAGTCCGGCATCATCGACGGCCACCCCTTTAATCCGGGTTTTACGCACGTCCTCGCGTTTACGTTGAGGACTATCCCGGTAGTAATAACGCGATACGGACTCCGAAACTAAAATCGGCAGTAATCGATGCCCTTCGCTATCGATGATGGAGTCATGTTTGCTCAGCGATTCGTTAATCCGCTTGATCAACGGATTTCGGCGCATTCGGTCCGAAACATGGCTGAGAGCAACCTGTGTTTTAACGTAATTATCACTTTCGTAGGCCAGCAGCCGCTTCCGATCGTTGATGCCGCGATTTTTGCGCACCTGCCGCAAAACGCGAAACGCCGGATTTTCGCCAGCACGGACGGTTACTTCCTGAAGCGAGGCACCACCCGATATCAGTTTGATGTCAACAGCCTGCGTTGTTCGTTCGCGATCAATAAATTGGCGCTGGGTAACGTAACCAAGAGAGCTAACAGCGATCGAATCGGTTAGGATCTTAGCGCTTATTGTATATCGACCCCGTTCGTCGGTTAGCGATCCAACCCGACGGCCCACAAGAGCGACGCTGGCAAACGGCACAGGATCGCCCGTACGGGCATCTGTAACCAGTCCGGTAACGGTATAAACGGTCTGCGCGCTGGCCTCTTTATGGTTACTGGCAAGTATAAAGCAGAAGAAAAGTATAAGTAGTTTCTGTAGAGGTTTCATTACGTATAATTACGGACAGCGAAATTACAAAAATCCCGCCAATCCGGAGCATACATATTGTTCAAATGTCATAAATAAGTAGCTAAGTGTCAAAAGCTTGTTATTAACTGGATACAGCGATTCAGCCCACCAGCCAAATCCGATCCGCATCGGCCCCTTGCTCAGTCCACTCGACCAATACACGTTGCGATTCAAGCGTATTTACACGTTTACCGGTATAGTCGGGTTTGATCGGTAAATCGCGGTTATAGCGCCGGTCGATCAGAACCAATAGTTCTACTTTTCGGGGCCTTCCAAACGCGGTCATCGCATCAAGGGCAGCCCGTACCATTCGGCCTGTTGCCAGTACATCATCGACCAGAATCACGCGTTTATCTTCAATAATAAAGGGCACATGGGTTGCATTAGGCTGCAATGGCGAATCGCGCCGACGGAAATCATCCCGGTAAAAAGTTGCATCCAGATAACCGAGTGGTACAGTAAAACCCAGTGTCCGGTTCAGCTCTCGTCCGACGCGTTCGGCAAAATAGATACCTCGTGGCTGCATCCCCAAAATAACAGTATCGGCAAAATCCTGGTGATTTTCGATTAGTTGCTGCGCCAGTCGGCTGATCACGATTTCGAGCAGCGGACTGGAAAGAATCAGGCGTTGTTGGTTCATGGAGTAAAAATAGTCTTCAGTTAGCAGTCATCAGTCGTTCCTCACTGGTTTTAGCTCACTATTTTTGTGGGCGTTATACTATAGAAGCCTACGGGTTATTAACGAATGACTAAATTTTTGATCGTTGGCCTTGGCAACATTGGCCCTGAATATGCACTAACCCGGCATAATGCTGGCTTTATGGTTCTGGACCGGATGGCCGCCCAACATGGTTTTGACTTTACAATGACTCGCCTGGCCTATACGGCCAAATGGCAACACAAAGGAAAACAAATCTTTTTCGTAAAGCCGACAACCTACATGAACCTAAGTGGGCGGGCGTTACTCTACTACATGAAACAGGAAAATATTCCGGTCGAGAATATTCTTGTTGTGACTGATGATAAAGATCTGCCTTTTGGCAAGCTGCGACTGAAACCTAAAGGTTCGCCGGGGGGCCACAATGGATTGCGAAATATTGATGAGGTACTGACTACCCAGGAATACGCCCGCTTACGGGTAGGAATAGGCAATAGTTTCTCTAAAGGAAAGCAGGTTGACTTCGTATTGGGGCAGTTTCCTGAAGACGAAATGATTCAATTACCCGACTATTTGGACCGTGCTGGCAATGCAGTGCTTGCTTTTTGTACTATGGGAATACAATTTGCTATGAACAATTACAACCAATAGTATAAATTTTTAAAGAATTTTGCATTTTTTCAAAAGAATATTTTCTATATATTAAGCACCAAAACATACAAATATAATTTTGTATTGAGTAGATTTAAATAGTCAATATCAATAAATTAAAAATTAAACGATAGTAAATTCGGAATATTATTCCGAATCGACCCCTATACATGTTTTGCACTTTCAGAACTTCTACGGACATTTGTGCGTTGATTAATTGAAACGAAAATAGAACAAAACAATGAAATCGCGTGTTATCTTTGCGTCGTTGATTCTTGGATTAGGATTGATGACATCTCAGGCAGACGCGGCTACCACCACCAACACTGATGATAGCCCGGCAGCCACCAAGCCGGCAAGTGCCCTGCTTGTTAATGGTTCGGAAAAGCAATTTGCTTCTTATTACGAACAACACATTACCAAGTCGGTGCGCAACACCAATTGGAAAAATTTTATGAGCGTTATCTCGCTTTACAACCAAAGCCCGGCCGCTGTGCTGAATCTCAGCCCCGCCGACCGTGCTAAGTTTAACGAAGCAGCCGCTCAAGTCAATACTCAACTGGTTAAGCAAAACAATGCTGAAGCCAGTCGCTGGATGAACCAGGCCAACCATACGGCCCGGATGATCAACTTCCTCTGGAACGCGAATCAGTCTCTTAGCGAAAACTCTGACGTTCAGTAAGTTAAATTAAATACTGAATTCGTCGAGTATTTGGAACAGAAAAGGGTAAAAGTTAGTTTTTCATGTAGAAAAGGTTAAGGGTTTAGGAATAGTCAGTATAAGGTTCTCTGCTAAGATCAGGGAACCTTATCTTTTTTTATAGCCTACAGAGATTTTGGTTATGCTGTTGTCGTATAATTTTTGTGTTCAAGCCGCGATTGCAAGATGACCTTCCAGCCCAAGTGGCGCCAGTCGAAATCGCTTCTCCATATATCCTATCTGATTAAATCAGATTTAAACCGGGTAGAGTACATTTTGGTAAATATGCGAACAGCGCTGTATATTACTGGCAAATAACAAAAAAGCCATACGCCAAGCTGAGCATGACTTTCGCGTTTTCTTAACCTAACTTAAAGTTGCAGAATAATCCGCAATAGTCAGGACGCCAATCCGGCTATTGCGGTTATTTGTTAATCCTCTCTCTCCATTTATTTCTTCAGGATTAGTACAGGTTAGTACCTGCTACTTCATCTCTGTTTGTATCTATCTGCTTTTCAGCCAGGGCGCTAAAGCTCCTACCGTGCATACTGAAAAACCAGCCTTCTTTCAGTCCAGGTCGCCAACTATTCAAGTTCTTAGTTAAAACTAGAAGTTGCCAGATTAACTACATAATTCTCCAATACTATCTTTCTGTACGATCGCCTAGCTCTATTATACACAACGAACCATTAATTCATTAAAAAATATTCTCACATTAAAGGGATATATTAAACATAATATTTATATTTATTTGATAATAGTAACAAAAAGGGGGGGGGATATATAAAAACATTTCTACATTGGCTTATCATCTTTACTTCCGATGCCTTTGGCGACTAATGGCCGTTGGGCTACTAATTTATAGTCTCATTACCCCTGCACTGGCGCAATCGATCCGGTGGGTCAAACAGGGCGGAACGGGCGACGGCACGAGCTGGCAAAATGCATCGGGCGATTTACAGGTTATGTTGGATGTGCCAGGTGTTGAGCAGGTTTGGATAGCTAAAGGTATCTACATGCCCGAACCACTGAGCAGCAGCAACCTAAAGGCTGGCTTCAAAATACGGAATGGAGTAGGGGTTTACGGTGGTTTTGAAGGAACAGAATCGACGATTGCGGAGCGTCCGCCCATAGCTGCCGACCAACCTTCATCAACCACATTAAGTGGTGCCAATAGCATCATTACCGATCGTTATCGACAAGAGTTCCATGTGGTCAGCACAACTGATGGGGCAACCAGCCAAACTCGACTCGATGGCCTTACCATTAGCGATGGAATTAATTACGGTAATGGAGCCGGGATGTTCATCAGGAACGGTAGTCCAACTCTGATTAACTGTAGTTTCATAAAAAATAAGGCCTACATTGGCGACGTAATACAAGCTTCGGGAGGTGGGTTATATATTTTGAACGGCAGCCCAACCCTCACGAACTGTAACTTTATAGAAAACGTGGCTGGCGGTGCCCAGACATCGGCTTCCTTTGGCGGGGGTGGGCTGGCAATCCTGAACGGCAATCCAACTCTGACTAACTGCAACTTTATAGGAAACAGGAGTGGCGGTCACGGAGGAGGGCTGGCCATGCAGAAAAGTAGCTCAACCCTGATTAACTGTAATTTCATAAAAAACAGCACTAACTACGATGGCTGTCAGGGTGGTGGGATGTATACCCAGGAAGCAAGTCCAGCACTGACCAACTGTCGCTTCCTTAACAACGATGCCATAACTATAGGGGGAGCTATGAGTCTTGGGCTGGGAAGTCCAACGCTAACAAACTGCACGCTCATAGGAAACACAGCCTGGTTTATAGGAGGCATACTGGTACATGGGACGCCTACCCTGACTAATTGTACTATTTTAGCCGAGAACGCACCGTTTACAAGTGGAGCCACTGGAATAAGCGTTGGTTCTGGAAAGGCAACTTTAATCAATTGCATTGTCTGGAGACGCTCAGCGGAAGAGGGCTACGAGGACAGCAATCCACCTAAGCCAGTCTTTGAAGGATCTATAACAGCACGACACAGCCTGATCAAAGGTTATCCTTACGTCGTTGATAGCCAGGGCAGTTCGGGTCTCAGTCCTTCGTTTGTCGATCCGGCTAATGGCGACCTGCGACTTCAGTCCTGCTCAGCAGCGATCGATGCCGGTGAGACTAACGCTTACACTGGCCCCGATACCGACTTTGCTGGCAATCCGCGCCAGGTCCGCACGATTGATATGGGTGCTTATGAGTTTCAAGGGGAGCCAAGTACTGTCAGTCAGGATTATGCCCCTTTAGCAGCACTTTTCATAGCGACTAATGGTGATAAATGGCGACGGAGCGCTAATTGGATGAGTGGATGCAGCCCGTGTAACTGGTTTGGCGTGACCTGCGACAATAACGGCCGAGTCGTTTCACTGGATCTGAAATCTAATCAATTGAGTGGGACCTTACCCGCTAGCCTGAGTGAGCTCACCCATCTGAAATACCTGGATTTGTCGGAAAATGGATTGCCGGGAAGTATACCGACCAACATAGGGTCGCTGACAGAGCTGCAATATCTAAATCTTAGCTCCAGCATCTGGAGCGGTACTATTCCTGAGAGCTTAGGAGCTTTAACGAAATTACAGACCCTTAACTTATCCAGAAACCAGTTAAGTGGGTGCTTTCCTGCATCCCTCTCAGCTTTATGTGGCATAAACAATATAAATTCAGCTTTTTCTAACAATCCAGCATTACCAGGCGGGGGAGACTTTGGAGCTTTCTGTGCTGACCGTACAGGTAGCTGCGCTCCGGCCAATATGCCCCCGCAACCCACCGCTATCGCCAGCCAGACAGCTACGGTGGGTAAGGCTTACTCGTTCTCGGCCAACGCCTTCACCGACATCGAAACACCCAACAGCCTAACCTATTCAGCCAGTATCGATCCCGCCAATGGGCTGAATTTTGACCCTGTTACCCAGATCATTTCCGGTACGCCCTTGGCAAGTGCAGTCAGTCAGGTCACGCTTACGGCGACCGATCCCGGTGGGCTATCGGCCATTACCACGTTTACCATTACGTCTATAACGGCCTGCGCTCCCGAGTCGCTAAGTTTACTCGTAAGTGGCCCGCTTAATTGTCTGACTACCAGCGTCACACTAACTGCTGTTGGCTATGCTGAATCGGCCATCATCAGCTTTGCAGGGCCAGGCATTCAGAGTACTACCCTAAACACAGCCACGGTTAATCAGCCGGGCAACTATTCAGTTGTTGCCCAAACCTCTATGGGTTGCAGCGCAACGGCTTTTGCTACGGTACAGGATCAGAAGGACACTCCTCCGGCTCCGACACTAGCAGCCAATGCCCTAACTACCAATCAGCCTATCTCGGTAACGGCCAGCGGCTGCCCGGACGGCACAATCAACTGGACTCTATCAGGAGGTAATGGTCTGGCAAATGGCTCGGTTTATTCCATCACTCAGCCAGGTAACTACACCCTCTCTGCCACTTGCAGGGTGGGAAGCTGTTCGAGTGAAGCTTCTGCTGCCCTTAGCTTGCAAATCATACCCAGTGGTTTTGCCATTACGGAGGTGCTGATGGTCAGTTGCCAGCTCATTGACGATACCAAAGGCGGCTATCAGGTTCAATTTACACCCCAGTACGCGGGTCAGAACGCCAATCCGATTAGTTTTTCAGTGGTCAATGAACTATCTCCCACGATGGCTCCGGCCCCTTATACATTAAAACTATATACTGATAATCCGATCATTACCCTGATAGCTAATCAGGCGGGGAATGATGAAGCGCGTTTCAGTTACAACTGGCGGGCTTTCTGTCAGACGGATACCCCTGAAAACAATCCGCCGACTACCAGTGGTATTCCTAATCAGACAGCCTTATATAACCAGGCTTATCAATTGGATTTAGCCAGCTATTTTTCGGACCCCGACCAACAATCACTCACTTTTACAGCTACTGGCCTGCCTACCGGGCTCGGCCTGAACGGTAGCCTGATTAGTGGTGTACCTTCTGCAACGGGGGTCAGTATGGTCAGTATTACCGCTCTGGACCCTGACGGTCTGTCGGTCCAGACCAGCTTCCAACTGACGGTAAATTCCTCTCCAACGAATCCTTCTGGCTTTACCCTAGTGGGTGTCTCGACGGCAACCTGTGAGATTCTCAGCGCCACTCAGCAACGGGTAACGTTCACGCCCCTGTATGAAGGGTTGAGTGGCGATCCGATTAGCTTCTCAGTGGTTAATGAGATGATGGCAACGACCAATCCGGGCCCATACAGTCTAAATTTATATACCGACAATCCTTCAGTCACGCTGAATGCCAGACAGCTCAGCGCTGTCGCTACCTTTACTTATAACTGGCTTGCCGTCTGCACGAGCAGGACACGCTTAGGGGTGCCCGAAGCAGGAACTGATCTGAAGGTTAAAGTCCTGGGTAATCCCATCGAGGGAAAATCAGTCGATGTGGAGATTAGCGGTGTACGAGGCCAGGCTGTGGAGTTGAGTTTACTGGATCTACAGGGCAGGGTTCTGCATCAGCAGCATCTTAATGAAGCTAGCAATCTGGAGCGGGTCAGTGTGCCAATCGGCACTGGTAAATCCGTTCTCTTTTTACAGGTCAATACAGCTACTGAGCGGCAACAGGTGAAGCTCCTAAAACCCTAGTTAGACCTAACCTAAGCAAGTAGGCCCGAGTCCATAAAACTCGGGCTTTTTTATTGTCGCTTACTTTCAGGACTTTATTCAGGCTGTATAACTTTGTCATAGCGCATTAATGGGCTTAATTCGTTTATTGATCCTTATCTAAAAATGGATTTATGAGCGCCTGTAACTTGTCGGCTACTCCCATAAGCCCCACATGGGTCATTGCAGGCAATATCGCCAGTTCCGACTTAGGTAAACCAGCCATATCGCCGGAAACACCACCTCCCAGCAGGGAATATAGCTCCGCTACTTTTTTCAGATCAGCCCCGTCATTATCCCCCATAATTAAAAGAACAGGCGCAGTTATACGTTTGATGTTGTCGACACCCAGATCAAATGGTGTTGAAACAAACTGAGCCGCCTTTGTTACGAACAACGGCCAATGCTCCGATTCAGGAGCTACCCGATCATACTCGACTTTCAAGGGCGTATTCGTTAGAAATTCGGGGGCTTTTGTGGCCAGAAATGCAAGCTGATCCTTAACAGACTGTGTCCAGGCGTCATATTGCCAGGCCGACGAAACGACAATTAGTTTATTGACCAGGTTGGGGTGGCGTATAGTGAGCGCTAAACCAACTGTTCCCCCCAGGCTATAACCCAGAACGTCAGCGTGATCAATACCGAGGTATTTCAGCAGGCCAGCCGCATCGTCGGCGAGGGCATCGTAAGAATATGGACGGTCAGAATCAGCCGTTCTTCCATGCCCCTGCATTTCGACCGCAATTACTTTACGGGTACGGGCAAGCTGAGGAATAAGTTGGGCAAAATTAAGCGGAATGGTCATGTAGGTGCCATGCAGCAGCAGTAATGGCTTGCCTTCACCATATATTTCGTAATAGATAGAAAGGTTGTTTACCGGAGCATAGCCCGACGATGTCAAATAGTTTTGTTGTTCCATATCAATAAATTTTGTGCAGGAAGATGGCGTTGTGTTTACCTGTAATCAGCCTTCCCATAAGACAAAAATAGCATTCACACTCATAACCAAAGCCCTGTAAACACGACAATTGAGGGGGGTGTTTCTGCCATTTTCCTTTTCACATTTTACGTGCGGCTCTACCCTCGAACAGAGTAGCACCCCGCCCATAACACACTGACAATGAGACAACAAAAAAGCCACACTTCAAGATGAGCATGGCTTTCGCGTTTTCTTAACCTAAACTAATCTTTAAGGATCGATGACGTCAGTTATAGGCGATATAAGCGACCAGGCCAGATTATATCGTAAACCTCATTCGTCCTTTTAATTTTGCCCTCCAACCCGGCTCTGTTCAGCAGATGTTGCTGAATTACGCTGACGGGCTGTTTTTACGTTCTGGTTGCCGAAGCGGTACGTGAACGTCAGCATAATCCGACGGCTTTCCCACTGCGAGCGAACACGGAAGTTGATATCCTGTACCATTGCCCGGCCATTAAACTTATTGAGCCAGAATGGGTCGCTAACATTCAGTTTTATATTACCTTTCCCTTCCATCACCTTCTTCTGAAGGCCCAGGCTGAAAGCTCCCATCGGCTGGGCACGGTAGAAACCATACTGCGACGATGAGTTATACCAGGCCGATAGTTCAGCCGACAGGGTTTTGTTCAGCGTGAAATTATTCGATGAATACAGGTTGAAGGCTACCAGTTTCACCTCGTAGGGTGTTCCTGAATAAAACGTCTGGTAATGTGTGTAATAAGTACTTACATTGTTCTGCATTCTCCACCACTTTGCAACCACCACCGGGAAGCTGACATTCAGGTTAATATTGTCGAGCGAACCCAGGTTTTCGGGTGTTACATACGTGATATTTTCTGCCGGAATCTGCCGGGGCGTTTCGCGGTTAATAAAATCTGTTGTGCGACTGAATCCCAATGTTGTTGAAATTGTGCTCTTGTATACATGCGTCAGTTCAATCGAGTTGGTATACTGAGGCCGCAGGAACGGATTTCCTTTTTGGTAGGTATAGGGGTCCAGATAGAACACGAACGGATTCAGATTTTGATAGTCAGGGCGATCGATCCGGCGGCTATACGACAGATTCAGTGTATTGGTCGAATCAAGTTGTCTCGACAGAAACAAAGTCGGGAATAAGTTCAGATAATTACGATCAACGACCTGGTTGAGCGTAACCGACGTACCGATTGAGTGCGTATGTTCAGCCCGCAATCCCATCTGTATTTTGGTTTTCTTGTCCAGCTTTCCGGCATAGTTCAGATAGGCGGCATTGATATTCTCGTCGTATTTGAACTGATTCGAGCGACTGGCATCAGGTAACCACTGTTTTGTTTCCTGCTGAAGCGTATCGTAAATGGTGTTGTTATCGGCCTTTACGAAACTCGTTTTCAGACCGGCTTCAAACTTACCGCCATTCTTCAGCGGATGAACATAATCCGTTTTGAAGGCCATAATATTGATCGTAGATGGCATGTTATTCTGCACATCCTGATTTGGCCGGGTCGTTTCGTTCGCGTTGTTATAATAGATGGTGCTTAAGTTGTTGTTGCTCTTGCCACCATAGTGAACATAATCGGCGTCTACAGTCCACTCACGACCTTTCCCGTCAAATTCGTACTTATAGTTAATGTTACCCGTTACGTTTGACAAAAATTGGCGGGCATCGGTTTTTGTAGTTGGCTTGCTGGTCAGCTGGTGATTATCATCGCTGATGTACGTGTTGTTGATACCCGCTGAACGCCAGTCATTTGAAAAACCGTTGACCAGCACCCCAACTGTACTTTTCTTGCTCACAAAATAATCCATACCGGCTTTGTACGAATGCCCTACGAACGTGTTTGGCCGGAACGAATACTGATCAAAATAGGTCGTCTTGCCATTGAAGGGAATCGTACGGTTAATTTCGTTGCTCTGCGAACTCTGCCGATTCACGTAGCTATAGTTACCGAACAGGTTCACTTTACCCTCGCGGTGATTCAGATTCAGAGACGTGTTGAATTTCGGCAGGTCGTCACGAACACCGCTCAGGTTATTCACCCAGCCGTAGCCCGTTCCAACGATAAACGTTCCATTCGTACCGAAATTCTTGTTCTTCTTCATCTTGATATTAATAATCCCGGAGTTACCAGCGGCATCGTATTTCGACCCCGGATTGGTAATAATCTCAATCGTAGCGATGTTATCACTCGGCGTATTTTTCAGCAGATTCGCTACTTCCTGCTGGGAGAGATACGTCTGTTTTCCATCGATATAGACGATTACCCCCGATTTGCCTTTCAACTGAATCTGGTCGTTCTGGCGATCAATGGTTACGCCCGGTGCTTTTTCCAGTACTTCCAGAGCCGTGTTACCGCTGGATACAATGCTATTTTCAACGTTGACGACGGTGCGGTCTACCTGCTGTTCGATAAATGGTTTTTTTGCCACCACATTTACTTCAGTCAGGTTTTTCGATTCTTCAGTCATCGCCAGTGTAGGCAATTCAATCGCTGGATGCGTTTCATCGATCACGAATGCATCACTATATATTTTGCGGTACCCGATCTGTTGAGCGGCTACCCGGTAATTTCCTGCCCCGATATGTTCGAAGACGTATTTACCGGTTACTTCGCTGATAGCTCCTTTTACGAGCGTCGAATCTTTTGCTTTTACGAGCATCATAGTCGCAAATTCGAGTGGTTTACCGGCCACTGTGCCTACTTGCCCACTTACGTTACCGCGCGTCAGGATCTGTCCAAACGACGTGGTCAGCGTCAGTATAAATAATGTCAAAGAGTAAAATGTCGCTTTCATGGTACTGTCTTTTTTCAGAAGGTTGCCTGTGTTTGTGTCGAAGTACATTGCAAAGGTAGGTAGTGGGCATCGCAAAGTACCTGTTCTTACACAAGCGGTCTGAACGGCTGTATGAGTGGATTTAGTTTGTGATTGGTGTTATGAAGAGCGACTTTGGATCAAAGACGCACGAAAAAAATGAACGTTGCTTGACGCAGAATTTTTTTTATTACTTTTCTGGTCCTTTGCTTTTAGTTGATTATGCCCTGAATTCAACTAGCCAGGGTCGTATTAGCCCCAAGCCTTTTTTAGCATATTTAGTAGGAATAATCTTGGTAATCCGACTCCATTCGAATCATTCGGCGTGTTAAAGTAGCGCCTTCAGATCTTTTCTATTTATCGACCATTCGTGCGCTTCGAAACGAAAGTCACCCTCACTTTTAAGTCGGGATCTATATAATTTAGGGTTTACAGGGAACGAAATCCTGTCAATTCCTAAATCACACAGATCCCGGTTCAGACTACAGTTTCAGGCCGACAGCCCATACGCTGGCATCGGGGCCTTCGCCCGACCGGAAGGGGCTATTCGGCTCATACCGGAAAAATAGTTTCGCACTGCCCCGGAAACCGAGTTCGCTCGTCAGGCCCCAGCGAACAGGATTCAGATTGTAGGAACCATGCGTCCGAACGACCGATCCACTTTCGGGTTTTACTTTCGTGTAGCTGTCCAGCCGCATGCCAACATAAGCCCCTGCCCCTACTGTCAGTCCTGACTTAAACCGTAAATTCAGGATTACCGGCAGATTGAGTTGGGTCGTTACAAGCTTCGACCGATGCAGATCGACGTTAGCGGCCTCAATAACGAGTTGATTATTCTGCTCAACCAGTGTGTTGCGGCCTTCGAACATGAAGTTGTTCCAGGCAATCTCCGGGCCGGTTACTAACCGCAGTTTTGTGGAACCAGTCGTGATGAGTGGAATGCGTTTCTGCCAGCCCAGCGCAATAAAGCGAGAACCAATCGGCCGTAAATCATAGCCTGCAGGCAGCGAACCACCAAAATTGTTAAAGCCCACGTAGATACTGAAATCGGAGGTGATACGTTCGACGGTCCGGTGTGGTTTCGAAACAGAATCCGTAGAAATAATGACCGTTGTCTGGGCGAACGTAGCAGTCGAAGCAGCAACTAAAGCGGCAGTGAAGAGGTGTTTGAACGTTTTCATGGTTGTAATCGGAGTTAAGAGTTTAGGAAATTTGAAGTTTATCAAGTTCAGAATTGTATTCCTTGTGTTATTTGACAGGAAGATGTAAGAACTCAGCAATCAGGTTGCATGAAACGTTGAATATTTCTTAAACTATCTGATTATACTTTAATTAAATCACTCATAATCAGCAAATTATATGCGAATAATTTTTCACTCCGACTACAAACCTATAAGGTCTTTGAGACCTTACAGGTTTAAAAAACCTGAAGAGCCTGGAAGAAAAACTTTCGGATAATCAGTTCATTCGCGTACACAAATCTTATCTTGTTGCGGTAAACCGGATTGAATCAATCGAGTGAAACAGGATTTACATTGGGAAAGCGGTCATTCCCATCGGCGATACGTATCAAGATGTGTTTTACCGGATCATTGAGGGCTGAATTAAAGGCCAAAACCATCAAACGGCTTTGAAAACGTCACCTGCTAAGGGCTTTTGTTCGTTCATTCTATTGCTATTCCTGAACGGAGTCGTACTCGGACAATCACCTAACCTGACGTTTCAGAAACTCAGCACAAAAGACGGCTTGCTGTCTAATTTTGTATCCGCGATTACGACCGATGCGAAGGGGTATCTTTGGGTAGCGACCCGGCGCGGACTATGTCGATACGATGGCTATACGTTCCGGAAAATTCCAGAAAACCAGGTCGGGGCGGTCAATAGCCTTAGCCACTTACCCAATGGCTCACTGGCCGTTTACTGGAACAATGCCGGTTTATTCATTGCCGATCAGGATGGTCAGTCAATTACGCCCGTCGACTCTGTTGACTTCACAGACCCCGACCCGGTCAATGACCACTTTAATAACCTCTTCACCGATTCGCAGGGCAACCTTTGGTCGAGTAGCTACGGGCTGGTACGCCGATATGAAATCGCGACAAAAAAACACAATCAATACACGATCAAAGGAACGGACCAGACCGGCGAGGGAAAACACTTCTTTGAGGATCATCAGCGCAGACTCTGGATTCTAAGCGAACGGGGTTTGTATACTTTTGATCGTAAAAAGAATTCAATATACTGCGTTTTGGGCCAGGAAGCAGCCAATCCGGCAAACAGAAAAACGCTGCAACTTTCTGCTATTGCCGAAGGCAACACGGGTAATCTTTGGTTAGGAACTCCTAATGATGGTCTCTTTCAGTACCGGCCCGATCAGGAAACACTTCAACATTACCCTATTTCGGGGATGATTCGGAGCCTGGCTTTCGTGGTCGACTCATCGGGTACAACGACACTTTGGCTGGGGTGCGATGATGGGTTAAAGATTTTCCAGCCTACGTTGGCGACTAGCATAACCGTTGAGGGCTTACAGGGTGTTTCCATACAACAAATCAGCCCCGATACGGTCAACGGCATTGTCTGGTTAGCCACGAACGATGGGCTTTGGCAGTATCGGTCCGGAATTTCTGCCATACAAACCGTTCTGCTCCCAGAATCGATCACTCAAAAAGCGGTGATTGTCACAGCAATCTTACCTGATTCTGCCGATACCTATTGGCTAGGCTTGTCGCATTCTGGAGTACTGCGCTGGAATCGGGCAACCAATGCTTTCCAGCTTTTCCGCTATCCAGTCGATGTGATAACAAATACGCTATCGTGGGTAAACGGAACGCTCTGGGCCGCAACCGACCAGGGCATTTTTCAACTAAATAAGGCTGATTTTAAAGCAGTTAAACTGCCATCCCGATTTTCATCACCTTCTATTCAGAAAGTACTGGCTGATCGTCATCAACGACTATGGGTGCTTCATAAAAACGAAGGCATTCAGGTCTTTGACCTCAATACTCTGCGCTCGATTACGCTCTGGAATGAACAAAAAGCCCGTGAACTCTGGGCTTCAAATCGCTACCATGATCTGGCGGAGTCGCCCGATGGACGAATCTGGATCGCGGCCTGGTACCCGAAAAGTTTTGGCATGATAGGGTATAACGAACGGGAACGTCGATTGCAGGAACTGGCTGACTTTAACATTCATAAGCAATTTATCGGTGATTATTTCACCCGAGTATCGGTAGGAAAAAAGGGTCGAATGCTGTTCGCTGGTGGAGGAGGTGTCAATACGACCGATGCCACCGGAAAAATAGACAGCCTGCGCTCTGTTTACAGCGGTCTTACCCCAGAGTTAGCCGATGATCAATGTTTTGGTATTGCCGAAGATAACAGCCATCGACTGTGGATCGGCACCGGAGAGGGCTTACACACCTTCAACCCGGCCACCCGCCTGATCAGGCGTTTTACCGAAGTAGATGGCTTGCTCTCCGACGATGCTACAAACGGGTTTGCCATAACGCCAAATGATTTGTTGCTGGTTGGTCAGCAAAACGGGTTCAATCTGATCGACATCAACCGATTACATCAACCTACTCCCCTGCCACCGCTAATGGTTGCCAGTATGCAGGTTAACGGGCAATACAAACCCGTCGTTTTAACAACCCCATTACTGCTGGCAAACAGCGAGAATGATCTTCGCTTTACGTTTACAACCCTGAGCTTCGGGCCAGTCAGTACGATCCGTTTTCGCTACAGGCTAACCGATCGTTCAGGATGGATAAACCTGGGGGTAACCAATGAGCTCAATCTAACGAACCTAAAATCTGGCGACTATACGCTGGTCGTTCAAAATGGCGACGATACGGGCCGCTGGAATCAGAACGGCATTACGATTCAATTTGAAATTGCCCCAGCCTGGTATGAAAGCGGTTTGTTCAGGGGTCTGGTATTGCTGGGCCTCCTGGGCCTTTTGTATGGTTTCTATCGTATGCGCATTGGCCAGGAAAGGCGACGCAGTGAACTGACGCGCCAGCGGGCCGAAGCTGAAACGCGGGCTTTACGGGCGCAGATGAATCCACATTTTATTTTCAACTGCATGAATACCATCGACGCCTATATTCTGACCAACCGTCCGGATGCGGCTTCGATCTTTCTTCAGAAATTTTCCCGGCTGGTTCGTCAGGTTCTCGAAAACTCCCGCGAAACGCTGATCCCCATTAAGCAGGAACTCGAAACATTGACGTTGTATATTGAACTGGAAGAAGAACGCGCCGATCATCGGTTTAGCCATACGTTTGCCATCGATCCAACTGTAGAAACCTGCCTGATGCCACCCTTATTACTGCAACCTTTCGTAGAAAATGCCATTTTACACGGCTTACGACATAAAACTGACGGACCAGGCGTATTGATTGTTTCTATTCAACAGGTTGACAATCAATTACGCTGCCGGGTTGAAGACAATGGCATTGGCCGGACTAAAGCCGCAGCCATACATGCGCATACTGGGGCACGATCTCATCGATCGCTGGGGAGCAAAGTTACGACCGAACGCGTCGATTCGCTGCAAGCCCTCTACGGTACAGAAGCCAGTTATTCTATTATGGATCAGAATCCAGTTACCCGAACAGGAACGATAGTCGACATAAAACTGCCACTGATACGGCAGTAAACCATCCGGTTCGGCACGGAATCAATGTGAACTTATTGAAAAAGGCCAGTCCTGTAAACACAGTCTGGCCTTTTTGCTCATCTTACCGATTCAATCGCTTATCCTACCGTGATTGTTTGCGCAGGCTTGTTGGTAGCCGGATTTTTAGGCAGAACGACTTTCAGAATCCCCTCGGCATAGCTGGCCGAAATCGTTTCGACAATAACTTTGTCATTCAGCCGAAATGACCGCTCGAACGAACCCACGCTATGCTCCTGATACGTGTATTTATCCTGAGTGGTCGATTCGGAGTTTGTATCCTGATTTGAGCCTGGATAGGCAATCGTCAGTATGTCGTCTTTGACGGTCAATGTTACGTTCTCCTTGATAATACCGGCTGCAAATAATGAAATAATATAGTTGTCGTCGGTCTCTTCAATGTTCACTGGCGGTTGAAAAAATCCCCCCGCATGGCGTCCCCAGAAATTACCAAATCGACCCCGGCCTTTGAAGCCACTGAATTTACCCCGGCCCATTGAGCCGCAACCACCTTTATAGTCTGATTGAAATGCTTGATTGTGATGCATGACTGTGTTCTTTACTGTTGTGTTTACGTTTTATGATGTTGTTGTTTACCTGTTCTGCCTAGTTGATTGGAATCACGCGGCTAAATCCACGCTGGCTCATGGGTGAACGGTAAGCAGGATTGTCAATCGAGATAATCTCGGTTGATTGCCAGCCTCCCTGCCTCAATCCACCGAACGCCCGGCCCATCAACCGCCCGCCAACTACCCGTATCAATAGGAAGCCTACCGAAGCGATCAAAACTAATTTTAAAACAATCGTTACCAGAAACAGGGCCAATCCGGCCATCAGGGCAACGCCCGCTATTCGCCAAATATTCATGTTGTTATTTTGTTTAATGATTTATAAAAGCGGAGATACGCTCGAGATTCGCTACAGGCCTGCGTTCGCTGCTTCAAAGGGATAGTCGCAATAGGGGCGATTTATATTTTAACTAGTTGTGATTTTTTTATCAGCAATGACAATTGGCGAGCCTCTATTTATGTTAACATATTGTTTATCAATACCTTTTTGATAGAAAATAATTGAGCAACTATAAAAATTTGTTTGGTATAGCGCATTACTTCCCAATGTTCCAGTCGGGTACCAAGCGTATTTCAGTATTCGTTGCATAGCTTTTGCTACAGGTGATGTGATGGTACTCTTATTCAAAATAAAATCAGCTTGTTACTTGACATTAAACTGATAAATTCTGAGCATTGCAGTGTATTAGTTAAATAGTACACTAAATCAAACAAGCAATGCTAGACCTCAACAACCTGACGTTTGGGTACAGTCGAAAAAAACTGATTTTTCAGAATCTGAGCCTGTCGTTAAAACCGGGAACCATTTATGGATTATTGGGTAAAAACGGAGCGGGCAAATCGAGCCTGTTGCGGCTCATGGGTGGCCTGCTCTATCCCATTGCCGGGCGGGTCAACGTTGCGGGTTTTGAACCCCAGAAACGACAACCCGCCTTTTTGCAGGAACTCTATTTTATTCCGGAGGAAATTTATCTGCCATCGATAACCGTCCAGCAATACATCGATACAATGGGGCCGTTTTATCCAAAATTCAGCGACTCGCAGTTCCGGCGCTACCTGACGGAGTTTGATGTGCCGCAGGACCAGAAGCTAACGGCCATGTCGTATGGACAAAAAAAGAAGATTATTATCAGTTTTGGCCTGGCCGCCAACACCCGTATTCTGATCATGGATGAACCGACGAATGGGCTCGACATTCCATCGAAAAGTCAGTTTCGCAAAATTGTATCCTCTGCTCTTGACCCCGACCGGCTTATCCTGATCTCGACTCACCAGGTTCGTGATCTTGACAATCTGATCGATGCGGTTATTGTCTTGGACGAAAGCGAAATTCTGCTCAATCATTCGCTGTCCGACATTGCCGATCGGCTTCTGTTCGATACGGTATCGACAGTTATGGAAACCGATCATGTTTTATATGCTGAACCCGCGCTGCGGGGGCAGGCCGTTGTGATGGAAAACCCAGCGCAGGAAGATAGTAAAGTCGATCTGGAACGGCTATTCAATACGGTGGTTACTAACCGGGAGCGTATTAAAGTCCTTTTCCAATGACGGCCATGAGCGTATATACTGTCATCATTCTGCTGCTAGCTGCCCTGATAGGCACTGTTGTTCCTTACTGCTTTTCGCTGGCTATTTCTCTCCTCATTCCTGCACTATGAATCAAACTTTCGACTTCCGCCGGTTTACTTTAGTTCTTCGCCTGCACTTATTCGAACACTTCCGAACCTACCTGATGGGCATTGGGGTATTAGTTGGCGTCTGGATACTGATGCTCGCACCCAGTACCGCCAGAACCGCTCACTACAGCGAAGGCGTTTATCGATTTCATGGAATTCTCTTCAGTTTTATCGTTGGCGGGGCTGGTGCCTGGTTTGCCAGTGAACTATTTCGGGTAGTGAGTACGCCACTCCGAGGGATTCCTTACCTGACACTGCCAGCGTCGCAACTGGAGAAATATCTGGTGGGGTTACTGATGCTATTGCTGTTCGTTCCTGTTTTTATTGGTATTTTTTACACAGTAGAAGGAATCTGCTTCTTCATCATCAACAGCCGGATTCCGGCAGACGAGCCTCACTATCAATTACTTGATTTGTTTAGCCCAAATATTCCTTTTGACTTTCGCTACCTGTCGTGGCTAACGCTACCCTTTTTCTTTTTGGGGTCTATTTACTTCACAAAAGTACCATTCGTCAAAACCAGCATCATCGCCTTTTTGATCTACTTTGCGATCGTCTTTCTGAATGAGTTTATTATCATCGAGTTATTCCCGGCTCGCGAACGTTACGGATCGACTCCGTTCGCGGAGGTATTTTTCTTTCAGAATGGGGGAAGATACAATCTAGAGCTGACAGGAATCCCCAAACTTATTATCAATTCAATTTTGTTGCTGGTAGCGCCCGTATTGTGGTTTATAGCTTACGTCCGCTTCACAGAAAAAGAACTGTAATTATGGATTTTCGAGAGAAACAAGCCATTTACCTGCAAATCGCTGATTACGTATGCGAGAAGATTTTGCTGGGGCAATGGCCACCGGGCGAACGTATTCCGTCGGTTCGGGACCTGGGTATTGAACTGGAAGTCAACCCTAATACGGTTGTTCGGACGTATGATTTTTTGCAGCAAAAGAACATCATTTTCAACAAGCGGGGCATTGGCTACTTTGCTGCCGATGATGCGAATAATCGTATTACAGCCTATCGTCGCGAGCAATTTCTGGAAACGGAACTGCCCGTTTTTTTCCGCACAATGTATTTGCTCAATATCGACCTGAAAGAAATTGAGCAACGGTATGACGATTTCGTTAAAGCTGAATTTAAGTAATCAACCGCAATCCTGTTGGTTTGTGGATAACCGTAACGGCTTATCCACAAACGGGACTGTTCTCACCTATAACTATGAAAACTAGCAACAAACTGTTGATAAGTCTGCTGGCAGTGTGTTTACTCACACTGGTTGGCTCTGTGATGTCTTTGAGGGCAGAGCACGACAAGATTGATTTCAATGACCCATTCTATGGCTTTTCGACAACGCCAATCAAACCATTCAGCGTGTTGAAAATAGAAGGCATCAAACTTGGTGGCCTCAGTACTGGTGCGGTGCGAATCGAACCGGAAAAAGGTCCGTCCAATTCGGGCGACAGCTACACAACCGTTGGTATAGAGGCCGGAAAAACGTTTGAAATTCGGGTGCAGAAAGACAACATAATTCCGTTTACCCATCGGGTTATGGGAGATACGTTGATTGTTCGCTACGAACCTGAGTTCTACTATCGACGAATCAGGGGTGGCGACGCATTCGATAATAAACCGTTTGTGTATATAATCGCCCCTTCGATACGGACGCTTATCGCTACCGCATCGACCTGCAAACTAGCTGGCTTAACGACCGACAAACTGGCCATCACGATGACTAACGCACGAGTGCTTATTAGTAAAAGTACAATCAGTGATCTGACAACAACGGGCCAACGGGGAAGTTTGCTGCAAACGGCTAAAACCAATCGCATCAACACGGCTATGGTTGCCTCCTACGACAGCACTGGCTTCATTGCCGACCATGATATTTTTGGTTCACTGGCTCTACAGAACGATAGTACTGCAACCCTAAAAATACCGGCATCATTACTAAAAAAACTGTAGGCGACCGGCGTACCGAACCCGATAAATCATGCGTCATTTTCTGGAGAGATGGCGCATGATTTATCGGGTTCAATTATCATGGCTGTGCTTCTACGGCCAGCATATAAACCGTCATCGACTCGCCGACGGTTTGAATCCAGTTGTCATACTCAGTAATCGACCGCAGGCGTAATTCTTCAGAAATATAGCCTGAATTGACCAGTTGAGGGCCACGCAACTCCGCAACCTCTGCCCACAACCGACTAGCTACGGCAAAGGTCGGGTCTGTTTTTTGGGCGAGTTCTGATTGATTTTCTACCCGAATGTCCGTAAAACCGACCGTTCTCATCAGATCAGCCAGATGATCGGCAATGGCATTGTCGAAACCCGCGTCCTGCCGCCATTTCAGGAAAGCAGTATAGAAGGTTTTCATGGCTTCTGGCGGCTCGGGATGCCAGCTGATCTTCTCGTGGTTAAAATCGAGCACCGACAGATAACCTCCGGGCTTTACGAATCGCTTCATATTGGCCAGTGCTGACCCCGGATCGGCCAGCCATTGCAGTGTTCGCGCAATGGTAATCAGGTCAAATCGCTCATCGGTATCGAATGTATAGATATCGCCCTGCTCAAAATCGAGACCCGGCAGACTACCCGCATTTTGACGCGCCTGTTCGATCAGTTTATCGTTTGGATCTATGCCTAGAATTCGACCCGTTGGGCCGACTTTCTCCGCAATGCTACGCGTTATAGCACCCGAGCCACAGCCAACATCCAGTACCGACAGCCCCGGTCGCAGGTATTTCAGTAGATTCCGATTGGCGTTTTCGACAGTTCGTCGCTCCAGAACTGGGTTATGGGCGGCAGGCATGGTAGCCCGATCGGTAGCGGTTTGCTCAGACATGTGCGTGAAAATTAAGATCGGCAAGTTCGCATTTATTCGAACGCCAGCCTATTTGTCGGCCTGATTCCGCCCCGTCTACACCACAATCGTGCATTCTATGGAGATGCACGGATAACTCCACGAATTTGCGTCACTTCCTATAACCAGATTATACCGATTCAAGTCCTACAAGTGTCAGTTCATGCAGCTGGCAATTGATTTCTCCTGGCCAATCATGCCAATTTTGGTCTATCAACCGCAACAAACTGCGGGTCATGTCAATCAATCATCCTCTTTTTTAACAACGCGTCTAATGAAACCCTATTTGCTTTCTTTATCGCTGCTCATGATGAGTGGCTTTGCAGCTTCGGCCCAGATGTCTACCCGCTTTGCACAACCGACTGCGTCAACAACCAAATCTACATCGGCCGCTCAACCGGTAGCGCACAACACGGCTTCTTCGTCTAAACCTGTTTCAGCTCCACAAAAGCCAGCCACTACACCCGGCGCTTCGGTGCGGAATATGCCTGCGCAATCATCCGGCGATCGGCCACTTTACATCAATGCCGGTATTGGTTTGGGTGCCTATACGGCTGGTGGCATTCCGATTGGCGTGTCAGTAGAGAAAACGATCCAGAATAACATCTCGGTTGGTGGTTCTGTCGATTATGCCCGCTATGGCTATAACTACAGCGGGTACAGCTGGCACTATACTTTTATTTATGTGGGTGCACGGGCTTCCTATCACCTCGGCGAATTACTCAATACGGGCAACGAAAAATTTGATCCATACGCTGGTGTATCGCTTGGTTTCCGTCATGCTTCCTACAAAGACACATATGGCTACAGTGGCGATTATTACAGCCCTTACTCAAGCGGTTTATACCTGGGCATTCATGCGGGAGCCCGTTACATGTTCAGCGAAAAGATTGGTGGCTTTGCCGAAGTTGGCTATGGCGTTTCGGCCCTCCGTTTAGGTCTTACGGCGAAATTCTAACGAGCAGTAACCAGTCAATTAACAACCATAACTAAACTCATCTGATGCTTTCAACAGCGCAGGCCTGGCAGGATTAGGGGACGTTTAAACGAGCTGATGGCCGACTTGCCGTCAGCTCGTTTTTTATCGGGTATCTGCGTCGTTTCAGCAGCGGTTTCTGCCATTTCAACGGCTTTTCTATTGCCATCAGGCTGCTTTAACGGCCACTTTTGCCACGCCTTTACCGGCGATCTGAATCACTCTTTTTACCTGAAATCATGAAAAAAATCGTTAAAATTCTGGGAATCATTGTTGGCTGCCTTGTTTTAGCTGCCGTTGGTTTCTGCACGTATGTTGCTCTGACGGGTATTCCTTCTTATGATCCACCGGCCACCCCTCACCTAACGGTTCAAAAAACACCGGCCCGAATCAAGCGTGGAGAAGCCATTGCCCATATTCTCTGCATTCAGTGTCATGCCGCACATGATAATCGATTGACAGGCAAAGCAATGCACGAATTGCCCGAACTATTCGGAACGCTTTACTCGCCCAATATCACGCAGGACAAAAAAGCGGGCATTGGCAACTGGACCGATGGCGATCTGAAATACTACCTGCGCACGGGGGTGCGGCCCGATGGAACATTTGCGCCCATCATGCCCAAATTCCCACTGATGGCTGATGACGATGTTGAATCGATCATAGCCTGGCTACGCTCTGACCGGTTTGAGGTTCAGGCAAGTGCACAGGAAGCGCCGGTTTCGGAGTATAGTTTCGTGACAAAGTTGCTGGCTCACACCATGATGGGAGCCAAGCCCTATGAACCAACGTTTCAGACCATTCCGGATAGCACCGATGAAGTGGCATTCGGGCGGTACATGGCCAACGGGTTAGCTGACTGCTACAGTTGCCACTCCGCTGATTTTACGAAACAGAGTCGCGAGCATCCCGAACAGTCGGCGGGTTTCTACGGAGGAGGTAACGAGATGAAAGGTGAAGGCGGGAAAACTATTTTTTCGGCCAACTTAACCTTTGATGAACAGACTGGTATCGGCAAAAAATACACGAAGGCACAATTCATTAAGGCCGTAAAAGGCGCAGTTCGTCCCGATGGTTCCATTCTGCGGGCACCAATGGGCCCACACCCAACGCTGACCGACTATGAAGTTGGGGCCATTTATGAGTACCTCAAAACAATACCAAAGATTCATAACGACGTAGCCAAGAAGAACGCCGAGGCTCAACTCGCAGCAAAGTAACCGATTACTAACTGCTTCGATTAAACGCTTGTAAGAAGCAGTTCGTTGCCGAAGTTTACCGTTTCAACGACAAATAACTCTTAGCAGTGGTTAGCGCTCTGCATCTTTGATTCATAATACCCTCGCAGGCACTATTCCTCTTATTAACAACAACTACAATGAACAACAAACGTATCCTTTTTGCCACCATGCCCATGGATGGCCACCTGAATCCACTAACGGGCCTTGCCGTTCACCTTCAGCAAGTTGGCCATACTGTACGCTGGTATACCGGCCCAACTTATGCCGACAAAATCAAGAAGTTGGGAATTACCTATTATCCCTACGGCAAAGCCCAGGAAATTAATCAGCTCAACATGGACACGGTATTACCCGAGCGGCAAAAAATAAAAAGCTCCATTGCCCGGCTCCGTTTCGATATCAATAACGTGTTTCTGCTACGGGCTCCTGAATTTGTCGAAGACCTGCTGGCCATTCACGAAGAGTTTCCTTTTGATCTGCTGATCTGTGATGTGTTGTTTACGGGTGCTCCTTTCATTAAGCAGTTGCTCCATATTCCAGTAGTGGCCATTGGTGTTGTACCACTGGGCGAAACGTCGAAAAATCTCCCTCCGACCGGCATGGGCCTTGAACCGGCCGCGACTATGCTGGGGCAACTAAAGCACCGGTTTCTGCGCTATATGACCATTAATCACCTGCTGAAACCCTGCACGGACCTGTACAATAAACTGCTGGCCCAACATGGCTTACCAGCAACCAAGGATTTCGTGTTCGATGCCTTTATCCGCCAGCCCGATCTGTATTTACAGAGTGGTGTGCCTGCTTTTGAATACCCACGCAGCGACATAAGCCCGAATGTGCATTTTGTTGGACCAATGCTTCCCTATAGTAATGGCCATAAGCATCCATTCAAGCAAGTTGCCGAGGTCGAACAATACAAGCGTGTTGTTCTGGTTACGCAGGGAACGGTTGAGCGAGATCCCGAAAAAATAATTATTCCTACGCTGGAAGCCTACAAAGGTGACTCCGAAACGTTGGTTATTGCCACGACGGGTGGCTCGCAAACGGCCGAATTGCGTGCACGTTTTCCGCAAAAAAACCTCATTATTGAAGACTTCATCGATTTCAATGCGGTCATGCCTTATGCGCATGTGTATGTAACGAATGGCGGTTACGGCGGGGTTATGCTGGCCATCCAGAACAACCTGCCTATGGTAATAGCGGGTGTTCATGAGGGTAAAAATGAAATTGCAGCACGGGTTGGTTATTTTAAACTGGGCGTCAATCTGAAGACCGAAACTCCTAAGCAAGAACAGGTTCGGCAGGGTGTCGAGCAGGTGTTGGCCAATGAAACGTACCGCCAGCAGGTACGGCGCATGGGCCTTGAATTCCGTCAGTATAATTCGAACATTTTAGCCACCAGAGCCATTTCGACCCTGCTGCAACGACAGCAAAAAGTTAACGATTGGGCTCATGAACTGATGCAATAGTCTGGTTTGAAGCCGGGTTTCAGGATACCAGTTCATCCTGAAACCCGGCTTTAAATCAGTACACCCGTACCCGGTCGTTTCACATCCGTTTTTTTTCGGTTGATAAACCTGTTTGTCCGGTTCATGGTTAAGACTGCTTGTATGGCAACGACAAAGACGACCTTTGCAAGGTTGTGCCTAAATTTGCCTGCTTACACTGTCATTAGCCTAAATGACTTACGAAACATGGGTCCTGGTATTTCTGGGAATGCTCACAGCCATGCTCCTGTACAACGTCGTGCAGTGGCTCTGGTATCGGGAGCGTGTGTATGGATTGTATACCCTGTACATACTCGTCTGGCTGAGTTATTTCATACTCCGGAACCCGTCGCGAACCGTTGACCTACCCGATAATGTCTGGTATTTCCTGCGAACCATTGGCCCAATGGTCGCCTATTTTGTTTATTTCGAGTTTACAACGGCTTTCCTTGAATTAAAAAAACGTAACCCCAGACTGGTTCGGCTGTTTCGCTATGCCCAGGCCGGATTGCTGGCGTACCTTGTTGTGGAGTTGATTTTCTGCTTCGCGACAGATTTGTGGTCGAAGCCGATCCACGAAATTGTTCATACTGCGGTTCGGCTTGTCCTGGCGATACTCTCCATCTACATCGTCGTTCGCATTTATAAGCGACCAAACGCCGTTTCCCGGCTATTTATAACCGGCTCACTCTTGTTGGTTTTGGGTGGGGTAGCCTCTATGCTACTCACGCTGTTCTGGCTCGACCTTTCCAGTCCAGACCCTACGCCGTTCTGGCAGGCTCCGTTGACGTATCTGCATATTGGTATTTTTCTGGAACTACTCTGTTTCTCGCTGGGTCTCGCTTATCGCCACCGGCGCGAATCGATCCGAAAGGCACTGGTCGACAAAGAACTGGCTCACGAGCGTGAACAACGGTTGCGCGAACAGGCCGAGACCGATCTGGCGGTTCAGCAGTTAAGGCAGGAAATGACGGAGATGCAGATGCGGGCCTTACAGGTGCAAATCAGTCCACACTTTCTGTTCAATAGCCTGAATACGCTCTCGTCGCTGATCGCTGACGAACCGCAGCGGGCTGAGCAATTTGTCGATGAGATGTCAAGCGTTTATCGCTACCTGCTTCAGGCAAACGATCGCGAGTTAACCACACTGGCAACCGAGCTAACGTTCATCCATTCGTATTCACATTTGCTGACGACCCGATACGGCCAGGGCATTCGGGTCGATCTGGATATTGCCGACACGTTTCAGTCCTACCTGCTGCCCCCGCTGACGCTTCAGTTACTCGTTGAAAACGCGGTCAAACACAATGTCGTTTCGGCCAATCGACCGCTTCTTATTCGCATTTCGACCAGCGAAACCGGTGCGCTCTGCATCTGGAATAATCTTCAGCATAAAATCAACAGCCACACAAAGTCTACGCAGAAAGGATTATTGAATATCACAGAAAAATACAGGCTGCTGGACCTCCCTCCTATTCAAATCACCGAGACCGAAGAGTCGTTTGAAGTGGTGATACAACTGATCAAACCGGCCTGACCCCCCACTGGCTTTTCTTTCCGCTTCACGGACTCAAAACGGTGCTTCATCCGCTTGCTGATTGATTGTGCCCCCTCCCGACTGCCATCTTTGAACCGTCGACGCAAAAACCACTGTCGACTACGCCAAAATCCTCTTTTCACAGTAACTACAACAAATACTCATGAAACGATTTAATACCTTTATTCTGGCTATTGCAGCCGTATTAGTAGTCTCTTTGTCGGGATGTAAGAAAGAAAATGACACGGTTGTTCAGCCCGATGGAACGACCACTGGCACAGGTTCGCTGGCTTTCGTTGGAAAGAATCTGATGATGACCTCTTTTCAAATCAGCCCTGCCATCGACATGGATGGCGATGGTAAAATTGATCCGGACCTGATGGTGTTTATGCGCCCCTGCGACAAAGACAACACGGTTGTTTTCGAGAAAGGCGGCAAACTGTCGGGCAGCAATGGTCAGCTTTCCTGCGCCAATGATCAGGCAGACCCATCGGTCGTGAAACCCAGCACCTGGTCGTATAATGAACAGACGAAAATAATTCGCATCATTAACGGAACTGATGCAACCGATGTATCGGAATGGAAAGTGATCGAAGCTTCGTCGACAACGCTGAAAGTGGAAGTTTCGGTCAAAGAAGACGGCGATTCCCACAAAGCGATTATGAGCTGGAAAGCAGTATAAAGAATAGCAACTAGGTTGAAATAAATGGGTAACTGGCAGAATTTGCTCGCCAGTTACCCATTTATATTCTTAGGCTTGCTGCTTCATCAGCATCGTCTGGGGTACGAGCAAGGGTAAAGTAACCCGAAACCAGCCATCCTGTTCTTCAATCATGGGATCTGGTTGATTCAGAAGCTGATATTTAATGGAAATGTTCGACAAACCTACGCCATTCGATTCGACCCGCAATGGTTTCCGTTGCAGCGTATTTTCGACAATCAGTTGTTTCTGATCGGTCGTACGGATACGAATAAGGAGTGGTGCTTCGGGCAGAACAACATTATGCTTTACCGCGTTTTCAACCAGTAACTGTAAGGTTAGCGGTGGAAGCCAGGCCTTGTTATAAGCCTCATCGATGGACACCTCCAGGCTCACATTGTTACCAAACCGGGTTCGGAGCAGGTGAAAATACGAGTAAATAAAGGTCAGTTCAAGATCCAGCGTCGTTAATTCATTTTCGTTACTCCGCAGCAGATAGCGGTAAACGCTCGATAATTCATCGACGAAATCATTAGCCTGCCGGGGGCTTTCGTCAATGAGCGACGACAGTGTATTCAGGCTGTTAAACAGGAAATGCGGGTTAATCTGGCTCTGTAAAGCCCGCATCTGCACTTCCGTTTTTTCATGCTGGAGCTGCTGCATGGCGAGGTCGGCTTCGAGCTGTTCACGATAATGCTGTTCGCGTTCGTTTTCCAGATTTTTTTCAACAACGGCCTTCCGAACGGCTTCGCGCCGATGCCGGTACGAAATACCCAGCGAAAAGAATATCAGATCCAGTACTACACCCAGTTGAACAAACAGATCGGGGTGTTGCCAGAACGGTAATTTCAGACTAAGATTGGACGAACGAATCAGCAGAAGCAGCGTGATCGAGTGGTTGATCATCAGGGAGGCAGTACCGGCAACAAAGAACCGGGCCACCATGTCTTTGGATCGATAGAACGTAAAAACGATATAACCGCCGACGGTGAGAAGGGCAAAGCGAACCGGATGAAGCAGTAGATCGTGAAGCTTTGTTTGCCAGAAATCGGTAAACAGATAGATGTACGTTTTGGTCACGCAGTAGAAGACCAATACCCACTGCACGCGGGTTACCCATTGCAAAAACCGGGGGCGCCCCCGAAGTTCCAGAAAAATTTTGGCCAGCTCCAGATAGAGAATATACGACGAATACGACAGCAGCAGCTTGTAGAAATTAGCTATATTTTTAGGCAGGCCAAAGTGGTTAATGGTAAAGTAAACGGCCCAGGTCAGCGTATATATGGTATAAAGGCCGTAAATGCGTTCCCGATACATGAACCATTGTACGGCATTGGTCAGCAACATGGCAATCACCATGCCCAGAAAAAGGGGTGACCAGGCTTCGTAAGTCATTGACGGTGTCTTCCTTATGATTGCCCAAAAGCAAGAACGAATGTACAAAAAAATACAGATGCTTCAATCAATTGGTTTAGTAGTCGGTAGAATGATGCAAAAACGGTTCATGCCCATCTTTTTCCGTTTCAGGAATCAGACTCTTGATTTACCAACCGCTTATCAACCATTTTTGGGGCAGTAAACAACAGAAAGCAGGTAGTAGTCTATCTCCCAGGCCATGAAATTCCTTGATATTGAACTTTATACAGCCGATCCGGCAGGGACCCGGCGATTCTACACGCAGCAATTAGGGCTGGATATTCTGGCCGAATCAGCGGACTACATCACACTGCAATTGGGCTGGACACGTCTGACATTCAGGGCGGTAACCATTCCGGTGGCTCCTTATCACTTTGCCATCAACGTTCCAGCGGGTACTCTGGAAGTATGCATGCATTGCTATCAACTCGATTATCTGGACACACAGGCTGTTAATCAAACGATTGCCGATTTCCCCAACTGGAACGCCAGAGCCTGTTACTTCTACGATAACAACGGCAATCTGCTCGAATTTATCGGTCGAAACGAACTGTTACTCGACAATCCGAACCTGACCATCGGCGATTTGTTTCAGGGCATCAGCGAAATAGGCATTGTAACCGAGAACGTGGCTTATACGACCCGCCAGCTCAAACAACAGTTTGGCGTAACGCAATTCAGTCGCTCAACGCCCATGCCCGATTTCAACGCACTCGGCGATGATAATGGGTTGTTTATTCTCTCGCAGGTAGGCCGCAACTGGCTATTTACCAATACACCAGCGGGCCTGTCTTACTGCCGGATAGTATTCGAGACAGAGCCTAACGGAGACATACAAACGTTGTTTAGCTATCAGATAAATCAGGCACCAATTGGTTCAGCCATTGGGTAGTTACAGGAAATGAATTGCGGGGTAAACCGGCTCATATCCACTTACCCCGCGATTCATTTCAACGACAAAATACTACGGTTGACCATTCGTTTGTTGCACTTGGTTTCAGTCACACTTCTGTAAGTGCGAACGCTCTGCCAACTTTGTCAGCATCAACTCCTTCCTCTTTTTATAACCAATATCATGAAACCCGTTAAACAACTCTTTTTACTGGCACTGCTTACAGCTAGCTACTGGCTGATAGCCGCCCGTTCCAGCGATGTACTGGCCGATCTGGGCATTGGTCTGGGTAAACTCCAACAAGACGTACTGCTCAATCTGAAGGAACCCAAATGGTTCTTTTTCAACAGCACCTCAACGATTCGTACCATGGCCCGCCGACTACCCGAATCGTCGAGGGCGGCCACAGTCCGGACGTTAGGCAAAACCGTTCGGACGTACGTTGAATCATCTGTTTTCCGGCAGGAATGGCTTCAGGATCTGAAGCAGGAGTACCCATACAACGATACTTACAGCCCCGAAAATCTGGCAAAGAAAAAACAGGAGCACGATGCCGGAAAAGTGGCCGCAGAAGGGCAATTGGCAAACATGGATCAGGCCTTTGCTCAACTTGACCCGGCTATGCTGCAAATGGCTATCCGCTCGCAATTGCCGGATGAAGAACGGAAGTTAGCCTCACTCACCGGCGATGAGCGTACAGAGCGGGCACGCTATATTTCTGACCTCAAAAAGATGCTATCGCTCCCAGCGGCCGACTTCAAAAAGCAGTATTTAGCCTATATCAAACAACAGGCACGGGGCAATATGGCCAAACCGGCCAACGATTCGGAGGCCAACCGGGAAGGTATTGCCCGATATCGTCAACAAAAAGCCGAATTTGACGCCCACGCTGACTTTAAACCCTTACTAAAAAAGCGGCTACAGGATTTTATCGAACTCAGCAATTCGGTTGATTTTGAAGCTAGACTCGTGCCGATGGGGTCTAAACAGGAGTTTGCCAACCCACTCTACCAGCGCAAACCAGCCGAATGGAAATTTCTGTATCGACTAGGCAAAGAGCCAGTTGCAGAAGCTCGTTCGTTTGCGCAACAGTGGCTGGCCGACCTCCACTAAGTTAACACAAACAGGCCACAGCGCGTAAGTATCAAGAAATAGCAACTGAAGCGCTCGATTCATTAACTCATTCCGGGATACTTCGCCAATCCATTACCTAAAATACCGTTTCATCAGCTGAATTTGTCACATGAGCCCGCTCACCATTTTCGGAAGGTGAGTGGGCTTTTATTTTTACATCACCAACCCATAAGCGGTTGACTACCTGTGAGATCGAAAAATCATTAATTTTACCTGAATCGTGATTCCCCGTTTTGTTCAACCAAAATCGCTCTTGGAACATCCTAACGACAAATGGCTCCGCTGGATTGTTATTCCGCTGGCGGTACTACTGGCTAATCTCCTCTTTTTAAGGGAGGGCTACTACAACCTGCGGCTCTACGTAGGCTGGTCGCTTGTTGGCATCGGCTATGCTTCGCTCATGTGGCATGTGACCCTGCAATGGCTGATGTACATCCGTCGGCGATATTCTGACATTAAACAAACCCGTAAACGAGTATTTATTACGTTTGGCGGCTATCTGGTGATCACGGCCAGTATGCAGGCCATGATTGTCTGGCTCTCAGGTGCAACCGGGCTCAGCAGTATTCCCGCTACGGGTGAGGTATACGGTAAATTTATAGCCGTCAGCCTGGTTTGGGTGCTCATTGTTGGGACTATCTATGAGGTCATCTATTACCTCCAGAAATACCGCGAAGCGTTACAGGAAGCTGAAGCGCTGAAAAAAGTAGGCCTGCAACAACAATATGATCGGCTGAAAAATCAGGTGAATCCCCATTTCCTGTTCAACTCGCTCAATTCGCTATCGGCGCTCATTGCCGAAGACAGAACGAGAGCCTGTGCGTTTCTGGATGAGTTATCGAGCGTTTATCGGTACCTGCTTCAGGCCGGACAACGCCCCATTGTAACACTCTGCGATGAGATGACATTTTTTACAGCCTATCGTTATCTGCTCGATACACGCTTCGGAACAACTATCCACTGGGACATCCGGGTCGATAATCAGTTTTCGGATCGGTGGCTCCCTCCGCTCACCATCCAGACACTCATTGAAAACGCCCTCCGCCACAACCTGCTCTTACCTGAACAGCCATTGACAATTCGTATCCTAACGACTAAAGACGGCAGCCTGGAAATTAGTAATGGTATTCAGCGCAAGAAACTGACGGTGTCAACGCAACCGGGCGGGCTAAGTATGCTGGCTACCCGCTTCGAAACCCTGGGGCTACCCCGACCTGTTATTGAAGACGACAGCCACCTGTTTACGGTTCAGATTCCGCTGGTCCGTACGTCGCAGACCCAGGAGAATTTTGTCGCTGAAACCCAGTAGTCGGATGAAACGATTCAGCTACACAGAACAGGACAGTACATTGCAGTTGATCGTATTGCCCGTTTTTGTGTTTATTCTGAACTGGATTCTGCTGAGAAATGTATACTGGCAAAACTGGCAGATTTTCGGATTTGCTACCCTATCGGCAGGTCTGCTTTCTTATGGCAACTGGCTGGCGAACAATGCTATTTCCATTTATATCAATCAGCATTTTCCGCACCCTCAGCAGACTCCCCGGCGCATTCTTTTTATGTTTATTCTAACCGGTCTTCAATCATGCCTGACCATATCGGTTATTTATGGATTATATAAAGTGGTTGCCTCACCAGCATTTCCTGTTTATCCGGGCTGGTTGGGGTGGGCTTATACCTATGACCTCCTGGTGGTTGTTATGGTCATTACGGTTTATGAAGGTGTTTTTGCTTTTACGCACTGGGAACAAACGCTCATTGAAACCGAACAGCTCAAAAAGGCTAATCTGCAAAGCCAGCTCGATGGATTAAAAAGCCAGATCAACCCCCATTTTTTATTCAATTCGCTCAATTCGTTATCGTCGCTGATTGAAGATGACCCCGATCAGGCCGAACGATTTGTGGAAGAAATGAGCAGTGTGTATCGCTATCTGCTCCGAAGTAATGAGACCGAACTCGCTACGCTAAGTCAGGAAATTCAGTTCGCTCAATCGTATTTTCACCTCCTCAATACACGTTATGGCGACGGTATTCAGCTCAGGCTCGCTATTGATCCGGCCTTAGCCGATCATCTGCTTCCTCCATTAACGCTTCAAATTCTGATTGAAAACGTGGTGAAGCATAATATCATTCTTCCCCAGCAACCGCTCACGATTCGCATCGGCACAACGCCGGATGGAAGGCTGGAAGTACAAAATAATGTGCAGCGAAAAAATGTCCGGGTGCCATCAAACCGGGTCGGCTTATCCAACATAACCACTAAATATCAACTGCTTGGCCAGGGTTCGGTAAGCATTCAGGAAAATGATCAGACTTTTAGTGTAACCTTGCCATTACTGGCCAATTCTGAGTAATTCTACCCCGGAAATACGCGGTTTCATACCCAGAAAGCACCGTTTCATGGCTCACTTATATCAGTTCAAACAAGATAATTTTGGATAAATAGTGCTTCTTTTATCATTTTGTAACATAACCAGGCCAGAAACTTAACCTCACCCTCCGGGTAGCGACCCTATGAACGTATTTTTAATTGAAGATGAAGAATTAGCCGTCCGGAAACTATCCAAGCTTTTGCTGGATGTAGACCCAACCATTCAGATCGTTGGCACCGCAGCCAGTGTACGATCGTCGGTTGCCTGGCTCAACGCCAATGGCCCCGGTCAGCCATCCGCGCCCGACTTAATTCTAATGGACATCGAACTGGCCGACGGACAAAGCTTCGAAATCTTCGAGCAAACAACCGTTGGTGCGCCGGTTATTTTTACAACTTCCTACGACGAATACGCGCTCAGGGCTTTCAAAGTCAATAGTATCGACTATTTATTGAAACCCATCAAACGGCACGAACTGGAGGCCAGTCTGGCCAAATATAAGCGTACGGTTGCCGATAACGGCGACACGATTGAACCTAAAACCAGTGATGTGGGCGTAATGGATATCGACGCGCTGGTTCAACAGCTTCGGCAGCAAATCCAGCCTACCGATTACCGCCGTCGATTTCTGGTAAAACACCGGCAGCAGTGGGTACCAATTGAAGTTAGCGACATTGCCTATTTTTATTCGGAAGAAGGCGTCAGCTTATTTCGTACGCACGCAAACCAGAAATATTCACTGGATTATCCACTTGATGAGCTGGAAAAAATGCTTGATCCAGCACAGTTTTTCCGGGCTAATCGCCAGTTTATAGTTCAGATCAATACGGTCCAGCAGATCCACCCCTACTTCAACAATAAGCTCAAACTTATACTCAAACCGGCTACCGACGAAGAGGTTCTGGTAAGCCGCGAACGGGCAACCGATTTCAAAAAGTGGATGGGAAAATAACTACGTTCTACTTAATGGACGAGTGATCCGTGGTCGACCAAAAGCGGCAGGGTTACCCGAAAACAATCGTCCAGTTCTTCGATGGTTGGCGTTGGCTGATCGAGTACCTGGTATTTAGTGGCCATATTCGACAATCCGGCGCCTGCCGTTTCTACCCGCACACGCTTACGCTGGATTGTGTTTTCGACGACCAGCTTATTGCCCTGAATCGTACGAATTGTGATCTGCAAGGGCCGATCGGGCAGAAAGGCGTTGTGTTTAAGGGCGTTTTCGAGAAGCAGTTGCAACGTAAGCGGTGGCATTAAGTACTGATAGTAAGCCGGGTCGACTGAAATCGTTAACTCAAGCCCCGCCCCATATCGCATCTTGAGCAGATACGAATACGACTCTATAAAGGTCAGTTCGTTGCGCAGCGTAGTCAGCTCGCGTTCACCCGCCTGCAACAGATACCGATACACGCTCGCCAGTTCATCCACGAAGGCTTCGGCCTGATGGGGATTTTCGGCAATCAGCGACGAAATGGAATTAAGGCTGTTGAACAGGAAATGAGGGCTCACCTGATTTTTCAGCGAAACCAACTGGCTCTGGAGGTTCCGTTTTGTTAGTTCGTCTTTCTCGACCTGCGCTTTTCGCCATTCTTTGAGCACATAAGCGCCTTCGTAAATCACAAAATAAACGCAGTGGTAAAAAAACTGCATGCCAACGGCCCTCGAGTATTCAATCAGTTTCGAAAAATACCAGATATTCCCATCGAGCACGAAGCGCGTAGTCTGCCGTATAAACCAGGCCAGATTCGCCATAACAGGCAGCAGTATCAGCAACCAGAGCAGGCGTTTCCGGCTATTGTGCAGGCCGGGATAATGAGCCTGAAGCTGCAAAACAACCCACCGCGCCAGTTGCCACCATAGTAGCCCGATCGATAATCCAATCAGATCATTGATCAGGAGAGTTCGAATGGGCAACTTAAGGTACCAGTCCAGCCGAAAAAATAGCGCAACGAACGCAAACAACCCAACGGGGCCCCAAATACGGAGTTTACTATCGTTGAAGGATGTATTCATTATGGGGTAGCTGTCAATTGGTGGGCACGCAGCAAGGGCAATCGTACCGTAAAATAGTCTTCATCGTCTTCAATCGATACCTGATCTTCACCCAGCAGTTTGTATTTGGCCAGAATGTTCGCTAATCCAATACGATTTGAAGCCACTTTGGTTGTTTTACGCTGTAAATTATTCTGAACAATAAGCTGTTCATTCTGCACCCGTATGTCAATCTGCAAGGGCAATTCCGGCAGAATTACGTTGTGTTTAACGGCATTTTCCACCAGCATCTGCAACGTTAGGGGTGGCAACAGATAGTCGTCATATTGCGGATCGACAGCCATATAAATGTCAATACCGTCACCATAACGGGTTTTCAGCAGGTGATAATACGACTCGATGAAAGCCAGTTCATCGCGCAGAGGTGTGAGTCGATCTTCATTATTGCGCAATAAATACCGATAAACGCTACTGATCTCATCGACGAAGGTTTCAGCCTGCGCTGGATTTTCGCTAATCAGGGCTGATAGCGAATTGAGTGAATTGAACAGAAAATGGGGATTGATCTGGCTTTTTAGTTCTTCGAGCTGGCTCTGTAACGCGGTTTTTCGGAGGGCCTCCTTCTCTGCATGTGTCTGTTTCCATTTACGCAGGCTATAAATTCCTTCGTAAATGACCATGTAAACACAACAATAAAAAATTTGAATCCCAATCGAATAGGTATAGTTGACAAAATCAGGCAATTCCCAAACGTTGTCATTCGCCACATTCTGGGCTACATATCGAATAAACCAGGCGAAATTGACCAATACCGGAACCAGTGCCAGCAGCCATTTGAAGCGTGTTTGTGTTTGAGACAGATCAGGGAAACGCCGTTGTAACGACATAATAACCCGCCGGGCTACTTCCCAGCAGGTAAAGCCAGCGGCTAAGGCAATAAGGTCTGATTTGATGATATCCGGAAGTGATAGTTCAAAATACCAGTTCAGTCGGAAAAAGATAGTGCCGAACACAAACAGTACGATGGGTCCAAAAATTCGCAGTTTTGTGTCGTTGAACGGCTTCATGCTTACTGAGGTGTAGAAAATACGGCTACAACAGCGCTTTCCAGTAAAGATATAGATTTTAGCGGAAGTTGTGAGTCCTGTGTAGCCCCGGTTTCCGGTAGCTTTCTACCCATAAAACGGCACCATCAGCAGCCAGCCAGACCAGCCGAAGTACCTCGCCATCGACCGGTATATGGCACTGGGTAATAAGAGTTAGGCCATTGTACGCTGTAGAAACGTTCTCCGATTTTCAGGCAATAAAGCTTGCTAGTCGAGGTATTTCTTATAGGTCGGCTTATAGCCAGCAAGATAGGCAAACGGCGTCAGGAGCGTAAACAGGATTTTCTGCACGGCAAACGGTGGTTTAGCAATCCTGAAAACATTCGAAAAATGGTTGGCCATGAGTGCTGTCTGCAGCAGTGGTGGCATTCCGGTTGCCTTCACTTTACCATCGCTGGCGAGCCCATTTGCCGTTTCGAGCAGTTGCTCGGTGTCCATGGCTGGCCTTACCTGCCAATTGATAACGGTCTCACCGTTAGAGGCATTCCACATGGCATGTACGGTATTAGCCGGAACATGCAGTTTATCACCTTTTTTCAGAATTTTCAATTGCCCATCCAGTTGCACCGTTAGCTCTCCGGCCAGAATTTCGAAATCTTCTTCCTGATAGGGGTGATAGTGCGCCGTTGGCTCTTTTGAGTGCGCGCGATAGGTCGATTCCATCTCCAGCAGTTGTCCATTCGTGTCGGCAGCTGTCTGCAAAAACCGGATGTTCTGGCCGGTTATTTTATTCTGAACTAGTTTATTTTGATAAGCCATAGTGATCAGTAAAGAGGTTAACACGTCGCAATCAAGAAACAAGAATAGCTACCAGATGAGCGCGTATCAATCAATTCTGCACTGAACTCCCAGAATTGATCCATGAACCGGAACTATTAACTGCCGAATAAATTATCTTCGGACAATACTTTGATTGAGTCAGTTTAGGGGCCCGCTATGGATGTACGTTTTTCATATTTCAACGTTTGTACCTCAGTTTTTAATCCATCATACCAGTTCAGCGATCCGATTTTTCTCACCGAAAATCGGCTGTTTCCCGCCATAAACCCACCTATTTTTTGAATAGTTTATTCAGGTGACGCTCGTTGCCAGATTCATCAGCATCGTATTTCGGCCAACCATACCAGTAATCAATCAATTAACTAGACATGAAAGCAGTAATTCTTAAAGAACCGGGAGGAGTTGACAACCTAATTCTGGCCGATCTTCCCGTTCCGGCAGTGGCTCCTGCCGATGTACTTGTTCAGGTAAAAGCCATCAGCATAAACCCCGTAGACGCCTTTATTCGTGCCAGCCGCCCGCTTCCGCCCTGGTTTACGCCTAAAGCTGGTGAGCCAGTCGTATTAGGCTGGGATATTTCGGGGATAATAACAGAAATCGGCAGTGATGCTACTGATTTCAAACCGGGAGATGCCGTCTTTGGTATGGTTCATTTTCCCGGCCACGGTCAGGCATATGCCGAATATGTGGCGGCTCCAGCCTCACAGCTTGCGCTAAAACCCGATAATGTATCGCATGAATCCGCAGCCGCAGCCACCCTCGCTGCCTTGACAGCCTGGCAGTCACTGGTCAATTTAGTCAAGATCAAACCGGGCGATCGGGTACTCATTCATGCGGCTGCGGGTGGTGTTGGGCATTATGCGGTACAACTGGCGAAGTACCTGGGAGCCTACGTGATCGGCACATCATCGGCGGTCAATCGTGACTTTGTGCTGGGGTTGGGTGCCAATGAACACATCGACTATACGACTCACACGTTCGATGAGGAGCTAAGCGACATCGATTTTGTGCTGGACCCGATTGGGCGAGATACGTTTGAGCGATCATTGACCATTATCCGGCCGGGCGGTACTCTTGTTGGTATCGTAGGCAACAAAGCCGTTATAACCGAAAAAGCGCGGGCTAAAAGCATCAACGGCTTTCGGCAGGGGGTAACATCAAATGGCGATGACATGCGTCAGCTTGCCGACCTGTTGGCCAAAGGTGTTCTACGATCGCATGTATCCGATACATTTTCGCTCGATCAGCTTCCCGAAGCGCATACACTGGTTGAGACCGGCAAAACAAAAGGCAAACTGATTGTGACGGTGTAATCGTCGGGCCCGTTACCCCGTTGAGACGGGAGTTTGATTCAGGTTTTCAGCGTGCGTTCTAAAACAGCCACAACGCCACATTGGTCAGGGCAACTGGCCGTAACTGATAGTAGCTTTGCTTATGTTTACTTCAATGGCCTGACCTGTTCGTCGATCAGCTGAATTTTTCAGTTATTTTCAGCTGTTCGGCCGCACAGTCAAACTCGCCACGCTGGTAGGTAGTACCGTATGCCGAATTTCCGGGAGCGCAAAACCCGCCTGTTTCAGCGACTGAATAGCTCGCAGCCGGGTTAATATAGATGTCGGATATTCTTTGTAATTAGTATTCTGCCGGTCTTTTCTGTTCAAGGTCAATTGTCCGATTTTTTCGTAGTATCGGATTGTATGCTTTGGAAAACCGGATTTCTGAGAAAGCTCACTAATCAGCATAATCTGCTAAAATTAAGTCTTGACAATCATATCATTTGGCCCCTATAAAAGCAGGCGCTTTATCTCATAAAAAGGCATGACAACACAAACGCAGCCGCGTGCTCTCTCAACGTCCTGGCCTGTCGTACTCGCATTCGCAGCTATTTACCTGATCTGGGGATCAACCTATATAGCTGCCCTGATCGGCCTGGAAAGCCTGCCCCCTTTTGTGATGGCGTCGCTTCGGTTCTTCATTGCCGGTGGGTTACTATACGGATGGTGTCGTATGCGGGGTGAGCGGGTAGACATGCGTATGACGCTCCCACGTAACGCACTAGCTGGTACACTGATGCTGGGTGGAGGCACTGGCTCGGTCATCTGGGCTGAACAATACCTGCCAACCGGTCTGGCAGCCATTTTAGTCACGACTTTACCACTCTGGTTTGTGGTACTCGATCGACCACAATGGGCGACGTATCGCACGGCTAAACTCCGTTTAGTTGGGCTTTTGCTGGGTTTTGGTGGTATTCTGCTGCTTTTCAGCGAAGATCCGGCCGCGTTTGTATCACAGGCAAAAGCCAGTATGTACTGGCCAAGCGTAGCTGTTATTTTAACGGGCACGATTTGCTGGGCCGTCGGATCACTTTATTCCCGATACCGTACAGCCCCAGGCTCAACCATCCTGAATGCAGCCATCCAATTACTGGCAGCCAGCCTGTTCTGTGCTTTTGTGAGCTGGTTACTGGGTGAGTGGTCAGGATTTAGTTTCGATCAGGTAACGGCTCGAACCTGGACGGCTCTGGTGTATATGATTGTGTTTGGATCGATTGTCGCGTACTTATCGTATCTGTGGTTACTTCAGGTACGCCCACCAGCCGTGGTAGGCACCTACGCTTACGTTAATCCGGTGGTAGCCGTATTGCTCGGTTGGGCGCTGGCCAACGAGGTGATAACGGGTCGGCAAATTGCAGCTCTGGCTGTCATTCTGGTGGGTGTTTTACTGGTTAATCGACCTTCATCCCATTAATAGCGCCATTGCCCCTAACCTGATTTTACCCTAATCATTTTGCTAAAAACAGGCCTGGATATTACTATTCTTGACGCCAATCCTGATGCAACTGGTTTCTACACCCGGCAATTTATCGGTGAACTAGCTCCTATCTGGCAGCAGTTTCATTAACTCCAAAACAAATTGATGAGCCGTTTGTATAAACTCAGTATTAAATTTCACTTTTTGCTGAAAATCACTAAACTACGCACCCCTGCAAGACCGTTCATAAAATAATGGTATATTGAGCTTATCTGGTGCTTGATTCTACAGTCTATTCTACTCACTTATGACGAACGAAATTACATCTTCACCAACCGTATTGCTTGTCAATGAACATGACGGTGTGATCGGCACGGCCGAAAAGCTGGCCGTACACCAGTCAGGTGAACTTCACCGGGCCTTTTCCGTACTGATATTCAATGATCAGGGAGACTTTTTACTTCAGCAACGAGCACCCCAAAAGTATCATTCCGGCGGTTTATGGTCGAATAGCTGTTGCGGCCACCCAAGTCGGCCCGATAACACCGCCGATCAGGCGGAGCAGCGTCTATTCGAGGAAATGGGTTTTCGGACAGCGCTGGAACCCCTATTCAGTTTTCGCTACCATGCTGAATTGCCGAACGGCCTGACGGAGCACGAACTCGATCATGTTTTTACCGGTCGCTACCGGGGGCCAGTTCCGTTCAATCCTGACGAAGTCTGCGCTGTCCGCTGGATATCGGCCGATGATTTGGGGCAGGAAATAATCAGTGCTCCAGATACGTTTTCGGTTTGGTTTCGAATGCTCTTCGAGCGACTTCAACAACCAGTATAATTTACGTCAATTGTATACTTAGGTATTTAACCGAAAAAATACCGGATTCAGCTACCTAAATCGGGCATTCCGCAATTCTCTTTTCTGAAATCCAGCTTAATTCCCCCAATTTAGCAACGTAGATACCTGATTAATAGCTGGTAGCGTTATCTGAGGGAACTAATACATGTACCTACAGGAAAGTTGATTTTACAGGTAAAAACACATCAATTACAAGCTGATTCAGGAAAGTAGTTTTGCTTATCAGGCAATTACTCGTTTTTTAAACCGTTTTCTTTTTGAATTAACCAGTCTAACTTAGAAAAATTGATTTCATTAAACCAATTAAACACATGAAGACACTTACCGTATTAGCTGCCTGCCTTTTCGTTTCCGGAGTTTCGTTAGCCCAAAGCTGGACGGTCGATAAGGCCCACTCTCGCGTCGGGTTTACCGTAACTCACAATCTGCTGGCAGAAGTAGATGGTAATTTCAAAACCTTCGATGCCAAGGTTACTTCGTCAAAGCCTGACCTTTCAGATGCCGTTTTTGAACTTACGGCCGATGTAGCCAGCATCAATACGGACAACGAACGCCGGGACAACCACCTGAAAAGCCCCGACTTTTTTGATGCAGCGAAATTCCCAACCCTGACTTTCAAGAGCACATCGTTCAAGAAAGTAGACGGCAAGAAATATACAGCAACCGGTGATCTGACCATGCATGGTGTAACAAAACCGGTTACGCTGGATGTAACGATGGTTGGTCCTGTAAAAATGAAAGGCCAGGGCGGCAAAGAGCAGGAAAAAGTTGGTTTTAAGATAGCCAGTTCGGTGAAACGCTCTGATTTTAGTATTGGTACGATACCCGTAGTGGTTGTCAGCGATGAAGTTGAATTAAAAGCCAGTGGTGAGTTTGTAAAACAGGAAGCCAACGCTGCTGAAGCTAAGAAATAAGTAAAAATCAACCTGTCTTGAATCGTGCCTGATGATCGTTTTGTTATCATCAGGCTTTTTCTTTTTAACTAGTACCCAATTACTCGTCAAACCCTTTTACCTCCATGAGAAACCGCAGAGATTTTTTGAAACAGGCCAGTGCGCTGGCGTTAGGTGGACTGGCACTACCACAGCTTACACAGGCCGAACAGTTGTTCGGATTTGCCGCTTCCCGCCCGATCGGGATCCAGCTGTTCACGCTGTTCAGACAGATGAACGAAGACCCGAAAGGAACACTCGAAAAAGTAGCCGCAACGGGTTATAAAGAGGTCGAGTCGGCTTTTAGTCTGAAAGGAAAATACTACGGCTACACGGCCAAAGAATTTAAAACGCTGGTTGAAGGCATGGGTATGCGATGGCGGGCGCACCATGCTGGCGGAGCACCGTTTAAACCACGGCCAACACCGCCAGCCAGTACAACGGCAACGGGCGCGGCAGCAGCACCTGCCCGAAACCCATTTGGTAATGGGCCAATGCCTCCCATGCTGAATCTGCGCGATAACTACCAGCAATTGGTTGATGAAGCAGCCGAAGGTGGATTGAGCTATCTGGTTTGCGCCAGTACACCTGTGGCAACGCTGGATGAGATCAACAAATCAATCGAGGTATTTCAGAAAACCGGTGAAGCTGCGAAAAAGGCAGGTATTGGTTTTGCCTATCACAACCACGCTACCGAATTCGATCCCGTCGAAGGAGGGAAGACCCCTTACGAACTGGTTCTCTCACAGACGGATAAAGACCTTGTGAAAATGGAACTGGATCTGGCCTGGGCAACTAAAGCGGGTAAAGATCCCGTTGAATTGTTCAAAGGGCAACCAGGACGCTTTCCGCTCTGGCACATAAAAGACATTAAGTCGGATCTGAAAACGATTACCGAAGTCGGTAATGGTGTCGTTGACTTCAAGCGTATTTTCGCTGCGGCCAGCATCGCCGGTCTAAAATACTTCTTCGTCGAGCAGGATATGGCTCCCGGAATTGAGAATATTCAGATCAGTTACCAGAATCTCACGAAAGTACTGGCCTGATCATAATAGCCTTGGCAGGGCTCCCCAAACAGGGCAACCAGTCGTCCCTGTTTGGGGAAGTTCTGCCAAGGCCAGCTTAACTACCTGCTCGGCGAATGTTTACGGATACGGCTCAGCGTTTCGGGTGAAATACCTAAGTAAGAAGCGATCATATTCTGTGGAAACCGCTGCAAAAATTCAGGGTTTGATTTTAGTAAATCAAGGTATCGTTCTTCGGCAGTAAGGCTTATCGATGCGTGAATTCGTTTCTGAGCGGCTATATAACTCCGCTCATCGAGCAATTGCCCCAGTTTTGTAAACGACGGCGAATGAGCCCTTAATTCCTGCAAACTGGCATTGGTTATCATCAGCAGGTCGGTGTCTTCTACGGCATCGATATTATACCGGGATGGCGTAAGCATAATAAAACTCTCCCGGTCGCTCATCCACCAATTCTCGATACCAAACCGAACAATATGCTCCATTTCCTTAGTATCGACGGAGTATTGGCGCATTGCTCCTTTGACAATAAAGGCGATGTATTTGCACACATCGCCTTCCTGCAATAAATACTGTTTCCGTCTGATTTTTTTAGCGACAAATGCCCGTTTGATCAACTCAAATTCCTCATCAGACACCGTATCGGCTAGTTGAGTATCTATATAGTTGCGAAGCTTATCGTACATTACGCTGTGTACTTGATTGTACCATATTTTCCGTTAAAAAAATCACGGTATGCCTCCGCAATTTCCAGATGGGTATTCATAACAAACGGCCCTTCTGCCACGATGGGTTCCGTATAAGGCTCCCCACCGAACAGCATTACATCGGTTGACGCAATAAGGTCGCTCTGGAGCACAATATCACCACCATCCATCTCAAAAGTAAGGAGTTTGCTGTTACCAAGCATCGATCCGTTTACGTTTACTTCGTTGGAAGGTACGAAAGCCGCATACTCAAAATCAGACCGCGTCGGCAACGTAAACGATGACTTTGGATTCAGCTTTACATGGTATAAAAACTGCCTGCTGAATGTTTTGACCGGCGAGACCTGGCTCCCTAATTCTCCAATCAAAATCCGCACAATACCACCATCATTGGGTAATACCACCTCCGGAATTTCGTCGGCCTGCACGGCCAGGTATTCGGGGGCTTCTGCTTTGTTTTTTGCGGGCAGATTAATCCAGAATTGCAGCGCATGGAGCACAGAACCGCCCGCAGCGGTCATACTGGGATGTTCGTCATGAATAATTCCATTCCCGGCTTTCATCCACTGCACCCCACCCGAGGCTACCGTACCGCGATGTCCCTGGCTATCGAAATGAGCCAGGCTACCCTTGAACAAATAGCTGAATGTGGCAATACCCCGATGCGGATGTGCCGATTCGCCGGTTGGCACTTCGGGTGCTTCCGGATTTAGTTCTGTTGGGTATAGGTGGTCAAGAAATATAAACGGGCCAACGGCATCTACATAACGATTGGGCAGTAAGCGATTGACTAAAAAGTCGCCCACTCTTGAATTGGTACCTCCATAACTGATTGCGGTTACTTTCTCCATGGCTGAAAAGGGCAAATAATAGGATGCAAATATGCAATAACCTGCCCGTAGTCAGCAATGACATAGATCAGAAATAAGGCTTGACAAATATCAAGTAAAATGCAGTCAGGCACAGCCTTTAATTTGTATTACCAGATGAAAAAATAAAAAATAATCAACAGCACATTTCTCAACATTAGCAAAAAATCTTATCATTACGTATTAATTACACAAAGAACCTTTCTCCCTCTTGAGCAGTCATTTATACGAGTAAACCTGGTATTAATGATATATTTAACCGTAGTCCCACACCTCTCCCCTACTTTCACCAGCACCAGAATCACGTCGAACACCCAGACTATCGTTTTTCCGATACATTCTTAACCCGGCAATCTATGTATTTACGTTTTCTAGTTCTAAGCATGGGCGTATTCATGCATCTATCCGCATTTAGCGCGAAGGTCGATACGCTCGATATCCCCAGTGCCGCCATGCAAAAGAACCTTCGGGCGGCTGTTGTATTGCCCAGTAGTTATGCGAAAAGCAAGTCGTCCTATCCGGTTCTCTACCTGCTGCATGGTGGTGGTGGACAGTTCAATGATTGGTTGTCAAAAACACCCGACAAGATGCTGCTGCACAACCTGGCCGATCAGTACAACCTGATTATTGTTACGCCGGAAGGTGAGAAACTAAGCGGTTATCTGGACAGTCCGATTCAGAAAGACAATCTGTTTGAGACTTATATCACGAAAGAAGTGCTGGAAAAGATCGATAACACATACCGTACCATTCGCGATAAAAAAGGTCGGGTAATTACGGGCCTGAGCATGGGTGGGCATGGCGCGTTATATCTGGCTACGCGCCATGCCGATCTCTACTGTGCGGCTGGCAGCATGAGTGGCGCCCTCGATCTGAGCCCAACCCACTGGCGGATAGCGCCCGAGTTTGCCAAACAGATTGCCCCTCAGTTCGAGCGAATTTTGGGACCGCAGGGAGCTACACCCGATTTATACGCGGCTAACTCTGTGGTGAACATGGCTGATAAAATAAAGGCCAACGGGCTAAAACTGATCATTGACTGTGGCGTTGATGACTTTCTGATCGAACCGAACCGAGAACTGCATCGTCGGTTGGTTTACAACCAGACGCCACACGATTACACAGAACACCCCGGCGGTCATACCTGGGACTATTGGGAAAATTCGCTACCCTTTCATATCCTGTTTTTCAATAAGGTTCTAAAATCCAATGGCGCAATAGCGCCTTAGATAGCCCCTATTGGCCCCGCAAACGAAAGCGGTGTTAGCTATTGATTACCAGTATCTACCATTGCTTTCATGTATTTTTCACAGACGAAAAACCAGGTATACATACGCTGAGCGATCGCTTGGTTTCATCCGGCAGAAACGGCTTTTTTCGCAGCCTTTTAGTTACCGGTCAATCTTCTGCCCTCATAAGTCCGTACATTTATCAACGGACAACCAACCGGAATGATGAAATTATCTGCTATTCTTGTTGATGATGAGCGAGCGAGTCTGGATGCATTACGTGTAAAGATCCAAAAAGTAGCCCCTGACGTGGATGTTCTACAGACCTTTCAACATCCGTCAGATGCTGTGGCGAGTTTAGCCCATTACAAACCCGATGTGTTATTTCTAGACATCGATATGCCGGGGATGAACGGATTCTCACTCCTGCGCGAACTGGGAACAATCGACTTTGAGGTGATTTTCTGCACGGCCTACGGTCAGTATGCGATTGATGCCCTGCGGATGAGTGCGCTCGATTTCCTGCTTAAACCCATCCACGAAGGTGAGCTTCAGCAGGCCATCGAACGGCTGCACCAGAAGCGTCAGCACCGCGAATCGGTTTCGATCGATATAAATCGCCCAACGCCGTCGCCCCATGCCCTATTCAATAAAATTGCCGTGTCGTCCTTGCGGGGGCTTATGTTCGTACCCGTTCAGGATATCATTCGGCTTGAAGCCGACAGCAATTACACGACGTTTTATCTGGTCGATGGCCGTAAAATTGTGGCCACCAGAACATTAAAAGATTTTGCTGACCTGCTCGAGCCGCTCAGCTTTGTCCGGATTCACCGCTCGTCGCTCATAAATCTTCAGCATCTGAGCGAGTACGTTCGGGGCGAAGGCGGCACTGTTGTTATGTCTGATGGCAGTGAGGTGGAGGTTTCGCGTCGGGAAAAGCAGCACTTTTTCGAGCGGATTGGCTGGGCCTGATGAGCAGGCGTTATAGTGTCGCTAACGATTATAACCCGTGCTCATTGGCAAACCGAATCAGTTCGGCCAGGTTATTTATGTCCAGCTTATAGTAAATATTCTTTCGGTGTGTTTTAACCGTTTCTTCCGAAATAAAGAGTTGTCTGGCTATCTCTGGTGCTGATAATCCTTCTCTCATTAATACAATGATTTCTAACTCTCTGGGCGACAGTTTAAATCGCTTCACAAACTCATCTTCCTGATGGAGGGCAGCCGCTTTCCCGTTCAGCTTTATATCGAAATACCGGCCTCCAGTGCTAACACTTTGCAAACAGCTGATCAACTCCTGCTGGGAGGCACTTTTCAACAAATAACCGGCAACACCGATTTCTTTTAGTTCATCAACAAATTTCTGATAGTTATACATCGAAATGATTACTACCCTGACGGTCGGGTAGTCGCGCACAATTTGCCGGGCCACATCAATACCATTTCGATGGGGCATGTTGATGTCTAATAAAACGACATTAGGCTGTAGTTGATGAATGGCCAGGATTACATCATCACCAGTATAGACCTGGCCAACAACCTTAAACGGGCTCCCCTCAAACGTTAATAAGGTACGCAATCCATCATTGAATAGTTGATGGTCGTCGGCAATGAGAATTGTAGAAGGAACTGCTCCCGAAACCATACTTCTGGATTTAAAGAGGCACCTCCAGAGTGATGGTTGTACCCCTCTCTCCAGAATCAACCAGCAACTTCGACTGTAGATAGGCCACGCGGGAGCGAATATTTCGTAGTCCAATTCCTGACTGACTTATGCCCTCGTTAATCGGATAACCCCTGCCGTCATCTTCAACCAATAAAGATACTTGTTGCGGGTAAAAAATCAACTGGATTGTTATTTGCTTTGCTTTTGCGTGCTTAACCGCATTATTAATCAGCTCAATAGCAATTCGGTAGATGGTTAACTCCGTTTCGTTATCGAATCGCCGTTCCTGCCCATGTGTGATGAACAAAAAATGCAGTCCCGAACCAGTTTCGGCCCGCCTGACGGTCTCGTGGATAGCCTCTGTCAGCCCTAGCCTGGCAAACTCGGGAGGCATGAGGTTGTGTGAGATATGCCGCAGATCCCGAATTGCCTTTTCCATCAGATCGATTGGTCTGGCCAATTCATCGCTGGTTTGGTGAACGGTTTCCAGTTGCCCTTTTATAGCCGATAAAGTAGCGCCTAAATCGTCGTGCAGATCGGCTGCCAACCGTTGGCGTTCCTCCTCCTGCACCTGTAAGACCCGTTTCAGAGCGGTTCGTTGCCGACGCAGTCTGGCCTGCGTATACAACCGGATCGAAATGCCGGCAAGCAGCAACAAAATGACGATTGCGGATAATCGAAACCAGATGGTTTGCCACCACGGTGGCTGAATTATTACGTGGATAGATGCCCCTTTTTCGTTCCAGACACCATCATCGTTGGAAGCCTTCACCCGAAATGTATAGTCTCCGGGGGCTAAATTGGTGTAATTGGCAAATCGGCGGGTTCCTGCCTGCACCCACTTCTTATCTACACCTACGAGTTGATAAGCGTACTGATTTTTTTCGGGAGTGTTGTAGTTGAGAGCGACGAACTCAAAAGAAAGGAAGTTTTCCTGGTAAGCTAATTCAATATGATCTGAGGGTACCGCCCGACGTTTTCCCAGCACCGTGAAGCCGGTAATATACACAGGAGGAGGAATGGCATTATCCCTGACGCTATCCGGATAGAACATAACAAACCCATTCCGGGTACCAAATAAAAGCTTACCCTTATGATTTTGAACCGCACCAGTCAAAAAATCATTGTCGGGCAGACCATCGCGCACATCATAGTTACGAAACACGTTGGTAATAGGGTCAAATCGGCTTAGTCCTCTGGTTGTACCCATCCACAAATGCCCTTTCAGATCGCCTATGATACTCAGTATTCGATTACTCGGCAACCCTTCCTGAGTCGTGTAGGCAGTAAACTTGCCCGTCCGGGGATCTAATCGATTAAGTCCACCCAAGCCCGTGCCTGCCCAGATAATACCCTGATCATCTTCGTACAGGCAACGTACTTCTTTGTCATTGATATGACCAGTCGGAGACTGGTAATTAGGCATATAGTGCCTGAATTTACCTGTTTTGGGATTCAGGCGATTTATGCCTCCTCCTCCCGTAGCCAGGTAAATATCTCCATTGCGGCTGGCCAGAATGCCGTAATAAAAGGGATTATTTAAACCAGATGTGTCCTTTTCGTTGTAGCGATAATAGGTAAATTGTGCTTTATCAGGATCAAACGCGGTCAGTACGGCTGAATCGCCTGCACTAGCGCTCGGGAGCCATAAAGTACCATTTCGATCCGCAACCATGTGGTAAACGGAAAATGGGTAAGCATAGCGTACAAACCTGCCCGTAGCGCGATTTAACTGATACAGACCAGTGGCAGCACCCATCCAGAGTCGGCCCCTACGGTCTTCATAAACAGTTAATACATCTTTGCTGGCAGGATCGGAAGTATCCAGCGGAACAGCTCTGATTTGCTTATCCCTAGGATCAAACCGGAATAACCCATTCTTGAAACTACCATCCATGTTCCCCGCATTGCTACCTAACCAGATGGTTCCCGTTCTATCCTCCAGCAGCGTATTGATGTAGTTACTATTCAGGCTGATTGTGGGTAAAGACGGAATAACCTGGTAAGCCGTAAATGATTTACTATAGGCAGATCCTTTATTAACACCACTATTGGTCCCTACCCATAGCGTGCCTGCTCTATCCTGAAATAAGGACTGAATGCTGTTATTGCTTAAACTACCCTGCCGAGAAGCATTGGACTGGTAGGTGATCACCCGGTCTGTTTTCGTATCAATGCCTTGCAAACCCTCACTGGTAGCCAGCCATAAGTGTCCGGCTTTATCAGAATAAATCCCATTATACCGTATCGCTTTATTGACTTCCCCACGAGGATTATAGCGTGTAAAGGTCAGTGGGCTACGTTTGGTATCCATTCGCCATAAGCCTCCGGTAAGGCTTCCAGCCCACAATAGACCATCAGCATCAATACAAAGTGATGAGATAAATGGCTGACGATCAAAAGTAGAATCCAGTAATACGTGTGTAAATGTGCCGGTCTGTCGATCAAACTGTTGTACGCCCTGAATACCACCTACCCAAAAACGCCCTGATTGTTCCTGGGTTACGGCAACCAGGTATTTTTGTTTCGTATAAAGCGTATACTGTCTGGCCTGTGTATCAAACCGGGCGAGGCCCCTGGCCGTTGCGATCCATAAAAATCCTTTCGCATCTTCATGAATGGAAAAAAGGGTATTTAATGAACTATTATGCCCCGATCCAATCTCATAAGCCGTAACGTTTCCGGTTAGTTTGTCTACGAGGTGTAATCCACTGCCAAGGGTAGCGGCCCATAATAATCCCCGGCGATCCTCATGAATGTCAGTTATAATATTATGATGAAAGGTGTGTTTAGGATCGCGGGGATCAGGCTTGAAAACCGTAAAGGAGTACCCATCATATCTGTTCAGACCATTATGAGTGCCAAACCACATAAACCCTTCCCTGTCCTGACAGATGCTTCGCACCGTGCTTTGAGAAAGCCCCTGTGGAGTAGAAAGGTGTTCGAAGCTAAGGGTCGTCTGAGCATCACTCAAAAACGCCAAACCAAGGATGAAAAGTAGTACTGTAAACCATGTGTGGTTCATGGTGATGTGCTTTAGGCATTAAGAAAACCGTATTCACTGATTACTACGAAAGTACACGACAGAAGAGGCACTAAAAATCCCCCTTTCGGGGGATAGATTACAACCGAAAAGTTGCTGAAATTTACATGTAATTCATCCCGTAGCTTCTGTTAATCAATTAACATCTATCCAAAACATACTGCTATGTCCTATTTTTTACGTTTATCCTTGATTTGCTGCCTCATTGCCCTGATCAGTGCACCCGCTCTGAGCCAGAGCACCCACACTGTTGCCAAACCGAATGAAACGGTTTGGGTAATTGCTTATCCGGTCAAGGCCAACAAACGTGCCCAGTACGAGCGATTCATTCACGAAATTTTCTGGCCGGGTGCCAAAAATTTATCGGCTGCTGAACAGAAAATATTCAAACAGACGCGTGTTATGCATCCCACCAAGCCAGAACCCGACGGGTCGTATGCCTACCTGTTCATCATGGACCCAGTGATTAAAGGGGCCGATTATGGCATTGAGTCGTTACTGAAGAAAGAATATGGTGAACCAAAAGCCAAGGAGTATTTCAAGCTGTTTAAGGACGCTATTATTGAGAAGAATTACAAAGATTACCGGCTTATTCAATCAAAGGATTAAACTCTATTGCGTTTCATTTCTCGACATAACGGTTGCTTTCCAATTCTATCCACCCAATATCTCCCAGAACAGGCGAGTCCAGGTCTGTAATTGCCGTTTGCTCAAAGGTTTTTGCTTTTCGACAACCAGCGGTTTAGCTTGGACTCATTATTCAGGTTTCCTTTACGCTGCCTATCAGTACATTAACTGAAAGTTACAGCTAACTTTTTTCACAAAATATCATCTTTTGGTTTTCGGATAACTGTAGGCGTTTGGCTTGAAGCCGTGCCACGGTTCCAAACCAAACGCCGAAACCGCACTGAAGCTTTTGTTTTTATAAGTCCATTTAACCTAAAATTCACACAATCATGAAAGAACTACGCTGTAAAGATGTAGGATTCGAATGCCCTGGAATTATCCAGGCCGAAAGCGAAGCCGAAGTATTGCAATTAGCGGCACAACACGCTCTGGATGCACATCAGGTGATGGTCACTCCGGAGATGGCCGAACAGATCAAACCACTGATTCATGAAGCATAGTAACCAGGCGAAACCTAAGATCATGCGCAACAAAAGCCGTTTATTTATCGCCCTCTGCTTCCTCCTGGCCTGTTGCACAGTTCAGGCGCAAACATCCACAACTAATTCCACACCGACAACCGCCAAGAAGATGAAATTCCTGATACATATTACCTGTGGCCCAGAAAACGCAACGAAGGCTGCACTGGGTTTTCTGGTGGCGAAGACCGCCATCGATGAAGGCCACTCCGTTACGCTCTTTCTGGCGGGTGATGCCGTTACCCTACTGAAAGATGCTGAGCTGGATAAGGTAGTCGGGTTGGGTACAGGCAAGCTCCGCGAACATTATGAAGCCATCGCGAAAGGAGGTGGGCGATTCTATTTATCGGGCATGTCGTCGAAAGCGCGTGGCCTTGCTGATGCCGATATTGCCGGAAAACCCGCTGAATTTGCAATGCCAACGGTACTGGTTCGGCTGGCGACAGACAGCGACCGCATGTTTACCTATTAAGTTTTTCCAACACCAGCGAAACAGACATAATCATATTGACAGTCAATAATTTACAGTCCTATTATTTCCGATACACAGGCTATAAAACGATCCTTTACTAATCTTTAATTTTGTAAACAAATTCTCTGAATATCAAGAAAAATCGCACTTCGCTAAATAGTAACCGCCGTTTGCGCAGGGGCTTTTGTCCGGTGCGAAACGGCGATTTACTTTTCAGGTATAAACTACCTACCTATGAAACGGCCCATGCGCCAGCAACTCATCGAATGGCTATTCCTACTACTGGCTGGCCTTCTGGGCTTGTTATTGATTTTTCTCTAGATAACGACTAAGACTGAAATCCTTGACCCGTATGTATCGCTCACTTATCCTGTTAATTCTGATCGCAACAGCCTTCCGACCTGCGTTTGCCCCTCGTGCCGGTGGTGTAGCTGGCACCTGGAAACGGACGGCAATGACCCTGGTTGAAAGTAATGGCAAAGCAACCGACATGATGCAAATGATGACGCGTAGCATGCCCTGTACCAAAGACGTTACTTATACATTTATGAGTGATGGAAAGATGAAAACGAATGTTCCCGATGCCTGCGGATCAATGAAAAAGACTATCGAATCAATGAGCGTCGATGCACACTGGTCAATGAGTGGTCGGACAATAACCGTTACATCGTCGATGAAGGAATTTCCCTCGGCTGTATATGATGTTAGTATGCAGGGCAAAACAATGACCTGGGTATTCACCTATGCCGACAATCCGAAATCGCCTAATCCGACGAAAGCAGAACGGCTAACGACGGTTTATGAGCGGATTTAGATACGTATGCCCATGAAAAAGCCTTTGGGTTGTCTGACTGTTCTGGCGGGGCTGTTCCTGATCGGTTTGGTCTGGGGTGGTATTCGTTTCTATGGAGGTAAATTTTTTGATCGTTACCAACACCCCTGGGCTTACAGCGACACCGAACCGCTTCTGGTCGGCCACTGGCAGGGCTCTTTCAACGATCCCGATGGCCTATCGAAGAATCTCGTCCTGACTATCGACGTACCCGTAACCGACGACGAGCGATGGAATAAGGCGTTTAAAAAGCGTAGACGTCGATCTCACACCAACAAACGGGCATTCGACGGTCTGGCCACGGTAACGAGTAAGCTCGGCCGCGAAGAGTATAGAATCAATGGGAGTGTCAATAAGGATGATTATCACCTGTTTACGATGCGTTTTGGTCCGACAGACGCTAAATATCATGTGGTACCCAATTTTTACATCAATGACATCGAACAGGGTCGTTGGGAAACGGATGCGATGACCTTAACGCTGCGTTTCAGCTATCACCAGAAAGATGGCTCAAGTTATTCGAACAGTGCCGATCCGCGTTTCAGCAAGAACGTTACGGTTACCCTTCGTCGGGGAAGCTCCTGAATTTATTTCCAGAAAATACCCTGCCAATCAGTCTCCTGATCGGGTAAACAGGTTCTGGCGTATCCGGCGCGACATCGTAATGGCGGTTCCATCGTTTAGGTTGACCGTACCATCCCGCCCAATGAGCGTCACAAACTGCATGTTGACCAGATGAGATTTATGCACCCGAACAAAGTCGTGCTCTTTCAACATGATTTCAAACTCTTTCAGCGTACGGGAAGCACAAAAACGACGATTCCCAGTCATATACAGGAACGTATAGTTTGAATCCGCTTCGCAACGAATAATCTCGGCTATGGGCAGCATATGTATACCTTCGGTCGTTGAGACGGGCAATTTATGCTGCTGGATCGTGGGTGCATTGAGATTACCTACCAAATTCTGAATCAACACCTTACGTGGCACCTGATATGACTGTCGGTGCAGAAACTTATCGAATGCAATCCGCAGATCATCGACGTCAATTGGTTTTAGCAGGTAATCCAGCGCACTGACTTTAATGGCCTGCAAGGCGAATCGGTGATAGGCTGTCGTGAAAATAATGTCAAAATCCCATTCATCAACGGCATTCAGCACATCGAACCCATTCATCAACGGCATCTCCACATCCAGAAAAATCAGATTCGGTTTCAAGCGCTGAATAAATGCTATGCCTTCGTCGGGGCGGGTTGCTTTGGCAAACGTGGTAATTTCGGGTAAGTGTTTCTGAACCAGTATTTCCAGCACGTGGCAGGCCCTGGGCTCGTCGTCAATGACCAGTGCTTTGTACATGAGTAGTGGTATGAGTGAATTTGGTACGAAGAGATAGTTCTGTAATGATTGGCAACCATACGCTTACCCGCGTACCACCTGGCTCCCCTGTAGCATCGGTCAGGTCGTCGATCTGTAGGCTGCCCTGCCCCCAGCCGCTCTTTTCGAGCAGCGTTATTCGTTCGGCAACCAGCTTTAACCCCTGCGAGGTCCCATACACTGTTTTCCTGCTTTCCGATGCTTTTTTTCGGCCTACACCGTTATCGTCAATCACGGATAATAGCCGGTTAGGGCCATCAAGACGGATCGCTATCTGGAGTTTTCGTGGCCCAGTCTGATGAACCAGGCCATGCCAGATTGCATTTTCAACCAGCGGTTGAAAAATCAGTGAGGGCACTTGCCAATTATGCGTATCTACTTCAGAATCAATGTCGATCGCGTAGTGCAGCGGCTGCTCGAACCGGAGCGCTTCCAGTTCGAGATACAGGCGAATCAAATCCAGTTCGTGTTGTAACGAATGAATATTCCGGGCCGATTCTTCCAGTACCATGCGCAAAAGCCGGGAAAATTTCGACAAATAGCGGTACGCCGTATCCGTATCATCGGCCAGAATGCATTCCTGAATCGAATTAAGGCAATTGAAAATAAAATGCGGATTCATCTGAGCGCGTATGGCCCGCGTTTCCAGTTCGGCGATCAGTTGCGCCATGCGGCTTCGTTCCGTTTCCTGACGCTTGATTCGCCTTTCCCGAAATCGAATCAATAGCCAGATTCCCGTTGCCAGACCTATAGCCAGCAAACTCAGAAACCACAAGCGTTGCCAGAATGGAGGCAGTACATCGAAGGAAAACGAAGCCGTTTTACTCCAGATCCCGCTAGCCGATGTTCCTCGAACGGAAAACGTATAATGGCCCGGTTTCAAGCCTGAATAAGTAACTGTGCTTTCGCTTCCGGAGGTATTTCGCCAGGTCGATTCCGCCCCATCGAGTCGGTAACGGTACCGATTAAAGCCCGGATTGGCCAAACTCAGGAGCGCAAGACGAAACGTCAGCGCATTCTGCGAAGCGGAAAGCTGCCGAATTTCGGACGTATCACTGAGCAGATTACCAGACTTGCTGACTGCTAACCCAACAGTGCCCGATTCGTCACGAAGCCGAACATCGGTTATCAACACCGATAACGCAGGGTGCTGAGGGTGTAATTTGTTCAGACTTACCCGCAGTAATCCCTCCGTACTGCCAACCCAAAGTGTACCAACCGGGTATTCAATTAAATGCGGATTCAGAAACGATTCGCTGAAAAATCCATCTTTATAGTCAAAATTCTGGATTTGCTCTGCCGGTCTATTGATTGACAGGCAGGTTAGAGCCGTGGTTGCAACAGCCCAGATTCGCCCGCTGCTATCGACAAGCAGATCACTAAACGAATTGGAAGGCAGCCCATCCTGCTGTGTATATTGGCGGATAAGCGTAAACTGCCCGTTCTTCAGTTCGCCCCGCAATAGCCCGCTTCCCTCGGTTGCCAGCCAGATATGGCCGTTTTTATCCTGTACAATTTTCCGGACAGACCGAACGGTGGTTTGGTTAACCGTCAGCAGATGGTTCTGAAACTGACCATTTCGAAATGATACCAGCCCAAAGTCGCTGGCAAGCCAGAGCGTGCCGTCGGATGTTTCCAGCCCCGAAAAAAAGATCGTGAATTTATAGCGGTTTACTTTATGCTCGTAGAATTGAAGCCGGTATCGATTACTTGTACTATCATAAGTAATTTGCGTAATACCCACATCGCCTACAGCCCATAACCTACCTGATTTACCCGGAATAATAGCATTGAAAGCTTCATTGACCAGACCGTCGGCAAGGGTATAACGACGGGTTTGCCAGCCATCAAATGAAAAGAGTCCCTGATAGGTGGTTGCCAGCCAGAGCGTTCGATGGCTGTCCTGCTTAATAGCACTCACGCCCGCAATCGGTGCCAGACCCGCCAGCATTTTTTTCAGCGTGTCGCGTTCCCAAGTAAATACACGCCCATGATGTGCTCCCACCAGTAATTTGTTATCATACAGACCAAACCCGTTAATTTCGCTTCCACTTACGGATTTTGGCAGTGGTATTCGCTCAAAAAAAGAACGTCGGATTTTGAGAAGTCCTTCATTAGTCGCTACCCAAAAAATACCTTCCCTGTCGATGTACAGCTTGTTGAAGCTGCTATTGGTTTTCTCGTACAGGTCCAATAACGAAATTGGGTGGTTATCGGCTGGACCTTGCCGATGTAACCCATAAGACAAATACCAGAACTGGTTAGCCTGATATACCACATCGGTGGAATAAATATTGGGAAAAAACCGCTCTTCGTTGCCGTTATGAAGTCGAATATAACCCAGCGGGTCGAAGGTTGTAAAGACAAGATCGTCCGACGACCGAACGGCCAGTGCCTGAATTTCGACCTTTCGGTGCTGGTTTGGCCACAAACGCACCACCTGCTTCCCTTTTTCATAGCGAAACAAGCCATAGTTAGCTCCTGCATATAACCGCCCTTTTTCATCAAAAGCCAGCGTAAACACCCGTTGATGAGCTAATTCAGGCACTAATCGTTCGTAGCCGGGCAACGGTCTGGGCTGGATGGCAGTAGCGGGTGTACGGACAATCTTCTGGAGATCAGACTTGTCAATGGCATACGCTCCGCTGCTGGTTCCGCACCATAAATTCTGCTGCTTATCGAAAATCAGGCAGTTCATCCGAAGAAATCGGTCCGTTTGCAGGCTTTTAACGGCATGGGCCGCTCCATTCCTGACAACGAATAAACCATCCTCTGTTCCGACCCAAAGCTGACCGTCCTTGTCTTCGGCAAGCGCGTTTACTACGCCAAGCCAGCGCCCCTCCTGCGAAACACTGATGGTCTCGAATCGGAACCCGTCGTAACGGACCAGGCCAATGTCGGTTCCGAGCCAGAGGTAGCCCTTTGCATCGCGAAACAAAGCCCGGATGTCGGAAGCGGGCAAGCCCTGCCGCAACCCGATTGTCTCGACCACAAACGACGACTGCCCCAGCGAAGCATACGTCATGAGGGTCATGAGCAATCCCATAAAAAGCTGAACAACAGGCATGACAGCGGGCAGGTATTTCGGAGAGACAAGGTACGCCCGTAATTCTACGCAGTCAATCACTTGCCCGACCGTTCCCTCAACGGCTACACCCGTTCCGTCAACGGATTGGATTTTCAGCCCACTCAACACCACATTCACCCTGTCAAATGGCAAAACCATGAACTACTCACCGATGAAAAAGACACTGTTTTTCTTTTTAGTACCGCTCCTTCTTGCCTGTAGCCAGGGCGGAAGTAACGACCCCGCTCCGGGAACAGGTAGCAGCACAACACCCGGCACCGGCACCAATCCGGGTACTGGTTCATCGGCGCTGGGCAAAGGCCAGCCCGGAGTAGTCGGACTGGCAGGTATTGACGCCTGGGATAAGCTGGCCGTTTCTGAACGAGACCGCATCAAAGGCTGGAATACGCTTTTCCTCCATCAGTCAGTTGGTCAGGATCTGGAAGAGGGCGCAAAGGCCAATGGGTTTCCATTCGAGTATTATGGCAAAGGTGATCAGACAACGAAAGGGCTTCACGGCGGCATTTTCGTCGATGTGGGCGGCATTCCCAATGGAAATCCACAGGAGAAAATCAGGGTGTTCCGCGAAAACGCATTGGCCAATAAAGCCAGCCTGAACATTGCGGTATTCAAGTTCGGGTACGTCGATATTCAGGACAACAATTTTGAGCAGGTAAAAACAGACTACAAAAAAATGGTCGACGAGCTGCGGGCGGCCATTCCGGGGCTTCGCTTTGTGCATCTGACCCCGCCACTGGTCTATTCAACAGCAGATTATGAAGGCAACGCGGCCAAAATGAAGGTCGGTCAATGGATGGAATCCACCTTCAACGCTACCGATGTCATTTTTGATTTGCAGGAACTCGAAAGCAACAACGGAGCCTGTCAGCAAACCAATGTCTGGCGCATCTGTCCTGAAAACCGCAATACGGCTGCCGACCCATCGGATGTCAATGGCGTAGACTCGTCTGATGGACAGGGTCATATCGGCAAAAAAGCAGGACAGCGAATCAGTAAAGCACTTTTGATGAGTATTTACAACGCTGGGAAATAAAAATCGCTGGACTCTGGCAGGCACGGGGATGTTGATTTTTAACCTAACGAGCCTGCCCAGTGTGTTGACCTCTGATGGGCAATTTTCGAAAACGATAGACTACTTACCGACCAAAAAGTAACCACCAAAACAAAATGAAACAGTCAGTTTGGGCAATAAGCTGCCGGATCCTATGCAGTGTGTTCACGCTGCTACTGCTTCTGGTACCGCAATCGTGCAAAGAAAAAGACACCAGTCCGACAGCCACCTCCGACGGACCAGTGTCGATTCGTTATCACCAGCTCATCATTGAATGTACGGAATTGGCCTCTCAAAATAAGGGCGTGGCCATTCTTGACTTTCGGTTCGATACCTACGCGAATCAGGAGGTTGAAGGCTTTGCATCGGGCAAATACCTGGCGTTCCAGACGACCAGCTATTCGGCTATCGATGCGGCTATTCAGACGGCGAATACGGATATTGCCAACAAAGCAGCAGAGGTGAAAACGTTTGGGATACTGACCGATTTTGTTGCGAACAGACTCTCAAAAGTACAGGGCTATACGGTTACGAAAGAACTGGTGGCCGATGCCATCTGGGGTGTACTGGCAAACGAAGAAACAACGATTGCCAAACTGCACGGTAAGCAGAAATCGTTCGACATTGGCGACTTTCTGGTCGCGCTCATCGCTACACCCGCGCAGGCTCAAATCCGCCTGGGCCGCCACTCAAATGGTAGTATCGATTATCATAGCTCTTATTACTATAGCCCACCGGCTCAACCCGGCAGCCCACTGCCCGAATACCGGATGAATATTCCATCGACCGGAAATGCTCCAATGCCTTCCAATACTGCACCCGTCCAGCGGAACTCGCGCGGAGAAACCCCCGCCGAGCAAGCCGCCAGGGAAGAAGCCGCCAGAGCCGCAGCCCAGGCGGGCCGTACCAATCGGGGGCCTCGCAGTGTTAGTGATGCCTTTTCGGGAATTTTTGATCGGCTGGGCGATGGTCTGGGGAACGCGGCAGACGCGTTGGGCAGAGCCCTGGGTGACCCTCATGTTATTACGCACGATGGTTTGACGTATGATATTCAGACACTGGGTGAGTTCGTTTCAACCAAAGGCGACAACATTGAAATACAGGCTCGGCAGGAAGATACCTTCAAAACCAATCGGGCCACAGTCAACACGGGTGTTGCAGCACGAATCGGGGCGGATGAAATCTGTTTATTAATTAAACCGGCGGCATTGGATGAACCTCGTCTGTTTGTCAATAAAAAAGAAACGGCCCTGTCGGCATTAACGCAGCTTTCGCTCACCAACGGCAATAAGTTACGGCTGGCGGGTAAAGAAAAACTGGTATTTAGTAATGCGCAGGGCGAAGGGGTAACGATCTATTGGAATACACCCTACCTCGACTATGCCGTCATGCTTGATAAGTCCCGAAAAGGGAAAGTAGCCGGTCTGTTGGGCAATTACGATGGTGACGATAAAAATGACATTCAACTGGCTGATGGCACGACCGTCGAACGAACGTTTCCGCTTATTCACACTACGTTTGCGGATAGCTGGCGGGTGAGCAACCAAACGTCATTGTTCGTCTATGAGGCAGGTAAAAATGCAGACTCCTACGCCGACCGGACTTTTCCTAAAACGTTTCCGCTGATCGATTCCGATAAGTATACCTGGGCAGAAGGTGTTTGTCAGACCGCTGGTATAACCCGCCAGCCTGAGTTGGGAAACTGTATTTTTGATGTAGCTATTACGGGCGATCCACGCATGGCTCAGTCGGCGCTGCTAAGCCAGCGGGAATTTCCGGCCAGCCCCGATGTCAGTGTCTTCACCAATCTCAAACTCGACCTGAAAGAAGGCCAGTCGAACGATCCGCAAACCCGCAATTTGCTGGACCTCGACAAGGGTACGTTCTACCGGTTTGCCGATGGTGCATCGGTTGCTTACGATATCGACGTGGTGTTCGATTATTATTCAGGGCCCTGGTTTGCGGGGCCACGGGCGGTCAAAAACTGCGGGGTTTCGTGCGGTGCCTACACCATCTGGCCTCAAATTGACCAGCAAAAGTGGCCCCTGTTTCCTAATACATTTCTACGATACACTAGCATTCCGGCTAACCAGTGGAATACGTTTGCCAATGCCGCTGATCTACGTAAAGCCTGGACATTCGATGCCGGAGCCGACGAAAAAACGGAACTGGTCACCGCTCTTTCCGACCTGACTACGTCGGTGCCGCTTACGCAGTATCTGTGGTCGTTCAGGACGCAGCAGGGCAAAAAAGGCCTTATCCGCTTCACACAGGGCCAACATACCAAACCGAATAGCACCGCTTCGTTTGTGTTCGACATAAAGATTGAACGATAGGCCCATGAAATCGAACCTGAAGCTCCTTACTATTCTCGTTATCGCCCTGTTCAGCTTAACCCAGTGTAAAAAAGCCGAAGATACTCCATCGCCTGCGGTTATCGCCCCGCCTGGCAGCACAACCAGCGCACCGGGTAGCGATACCTCAACGTCGCCAATCACTTCAGGGTTTGCCTGTAACGAATTCAACCCAACACCCCGAACGTGGTATGTAGCCCTCAATGGTAGCGATGCCAATGATGGAACCCTTGGCAAGCCGCTCAAAACGATTCAGAAAGCGGTCGATTCGGCCAAGCCCGGCGATGCTGTCGAGCTACGCGCCGGTACGCACGAGAGTAAGGAAATCAAGATTCGCACCTGTAACCTCACGCTTCGGTCCTATCCCGGCGAATGGGCTATTATCAAAGCGGTGACAAACATTGAGGATATTACATCGGTGCTGTGGTATCGTGAGCCAACTATTACAGGCGGTCTGATCGAAAATCTGGAAATCGTGGGTGGGTACCTTTATGGCATTAAGCTTGAAAACAATTGGGAAGATGGCGAACCCATTCGTCGGGCAGTCAGCGATTTAACGATTCGCAATTGCCGCATTCACGATACGGGCCGCGACTGCATCAAAATTGTGCCGGGCTGTGCAAACATCCAGGTACTGAATTGCGAGATTCATCATTCGGGCGTTGGACCAGCCAACGTTACGGCAGACAATGCGGAGGGAATCGATAATGTGAATGGGTCGAAGATGATCGTGCGTAATTGCTACTTTCATGACATTGCAACGAACGGTCTCTATGCCAAAGGTGGAGCTAAAAACTGCATCATCGAAAACAACCTGATCATCAATTGCGGGGAGTTGGGCGTTGCGGCAGGCAATACCGACACGGACGAAGAATGGTTCGACAAAGACAATACGGATTATACCGAAAGCTTTGATATGATTATCCGAAACAACATTATCGTCAACGCAAAATGGGGTGGTGTTGGGTTATTTGCGGCTCTTCGCCCCCAGGTCGTCAACAACACGTTCGTGAATGTGGCAAGTGAGACATACGGTGCTTTATACATCAGTCGGGGTGAAACGTATGTCGGCTCTAACGGTGCGCTCAGAACCCCGCCCTGCCGCGATGTGAAGATACTGAACAACATTTTCGTGCAGGCGCAGGCAGGCGACCGCGCCATGATCCGTATCCGCTACAATGACGATGATCAGGCAGAATCGCTTACCGGGACGAATCAGATTGATTATAATCGTTACTTCAGAACCGGCAAATCGGCCATTTATGAAAATCGGCAAAACAGCGACCTTACCTTCGCTCAGTGGAAATCAGCGACCAAATTCGATGCCCACAGCACTGAAGGCGACCCGAAACTCAATAGCCAGCATCACCTTCAAGCCGGTAGCCCCTGTTTGAAAGCCGGGCTTCCTATGGCTATCGTTACAACTGATTATGACGGAAACAACCGTTCCGGGAACCTCGATCTGGGTGCTGACGAAGTCGGCGGAACGGCGCTGTCAGTCCCACCACCGGCCAGCGTTATTGGAACAGGGTTGAAATAAGCCCTTACCTTCTTGTGAATGCGGTTCGGCGCGAATCGAGCTTTAGAAAGATAAACAGCAGAATCGAAAACGACCAGAGCGACGACCCTCCATAGCTAAAAAAAGGCAGCGGAATGCCAATAACGGGCATTAGCCCAATGGTCATACCAATGTTAACCATCACGTGAAAGAAGATAATCCCGGCCACGCAATAGCCGTAAACCCTGGCAAATTTACTCCGTTGTTTTTCGGCCAGAATCACAATACGCGAGAGCAGTCCGATGAACAACGCGATGACAACGGCGCTGCCAATAAAACCATGTTCCTCGCCAATGGTACAGAAAATAAAGTCGGTGCTCTGTTCCGGGACGAAATCGAATTTAGTCTGCGTTCCTTCCAGAAACCCTTTGCCCTGAAGCCGACCCGACCCAATCGCGATTTTAGCCTGCGTCACGTTCCAGCCGACGCCCAGTGGATCGATGGTTGGATCGACGAGTACTTTTATGCGATTACGCTGGTGCTTTTGAAGGACGTTATTCACGAAAAAATCAACACCCGTCACAAACACCATCATCATCACGCCAACAACGCCCATCGAAATCAGGTTGCTCGTTGTGCGGTTGTAGCGTGGCATCAGGGCAATGACAAGAATCAGCAACGCTACAATACCGATGAAGATGTACAGCTTCGGAAAAACGAGTGCCAGCACAAACAGGGCGGCTGCTGTAATGCCCACGGCCGGAATCCAGCCCGGTAGCCCCTCTCGATAGAGCATGATGGCAAACGACGCAAAGACCAGGGTTGAGCCGGTTTCATTCGAGGCAAGAATCAGAATACAGGGCAACACAATGATACCGCCAATGTACATCAGCTCTTTCCGCCGGGACAGATTAATTCCCGGCACATCCAGATACTTCGCTAAGGCCAGCGCCGTTGCCACTTTCGCAAATTCGGCAGGCTGAATGGAAACCGATCCAAATTTGAACCACGATCGCGATCCGTTTATGTTCGTTCCGGCTACGAGCACCAACAGCAGCATCAGGATCATGAACGCGTAAAACAAATACGCAAACGAATCGAAAAATTTATGATTGATGACCAGAATACAAATGATCAGAATAACCGTCGTACCGATCCACATCATCTGTTTCCCGGCATTGGTTGTCATATCGAACAGGCTCGTATGATCTTCTGGACTATAAACGGCGGCATAGACATTGAGCCACCCCAAGGCTACACAGCCGAGGTATAGCACTAGAGTTAGCCAATCGATGTCCTGAGTGAATGGGTCGTTATTGCGAGACAATTTAGTTTGTCGTTTATGTAATTTGTGGTCTATGGTTTGTTCGTTAACGTGTAACGCTCAAACTAGAAACTCTAAAACCACAAACTTATTTTTAATTTCCACTGATAGCGCCCATTGTTGTAGTCGACTTTGGCTTTGTGGATGTCATGAATGGCTTAGCCGCTTTCTGCGTCGTGTCTTTTTTCGACGGAGCGGGTTTCTTTGGGGTTATCAGCGAACTGGCAGGCGGCATATAATTCGATGCTAAAACCTGCTCTTCCAGTTTTTTGGCTTCCGTTTTGCGTTTCAGGTAGCGTTCGGCAACCAGGGCCGCTACAGAGGCTGCTGCTTTTCCACCCCATCCGGCATTTTCAACGAATACTGCAACGGCAATTTTAGGATCATTCATCGGAGCAAAGCCGATAAAGATCGAGTGGTCAAACTTGTGCCCGAATTTGGCATTCTGCGATGTTCCTGTTTTTCCGCACAAATCGATCCCCTCAATGTTAGCCAGTGGCGTTACTGTTCCATGAGCAACCGCCCCGCGCATACCGTCGATAACGGGGAGGTAATATTTGTACTCAATGCCGGTTTCGTGCCGTTCGCGGTATTCAGTTGGTAAACCATCACCTGCTTTGTCAAAACCTTTGATATAGTGGGGTGTAATGTACCAGCCCCGATTGGCAACGGTTGCGGCCAGATTGACCAACTTGAGCGGACTGATCAGTAGCTCCCCCTCGCCGATACTCAGCGAATAGACATTTGAAAATTTCCAGCGTAATGCACCCCGATACGCTTTGTCGTAATACTCGGGCGTAGGCAGATTACCTTTTAATTCACTTGGCAAATCGACACCCAGCTTACTACCGATACCAAATTTCTCGGCCATATCGTGCCACTGTTTCAGACCAATGGCCGATGCTTTGAAGGTATTATGCTCGCCGTTGAAATAGAGGAACTTACGGAAGACATAATAGAAATAAGGGTTGCACGAATTCTGAACAGCACCCCGCAGATTATTTCCTCCATGACAGTGGCAACGCATTGGCGACCCCGCATGACCATAAACCGTATTCGGAAAGAGCGACCCCTGCTGTTGAGCGACCAGCGCCTGAATCAGTTTAAAGGTCGATCCAGGCCGATAGCTAGCCATTATCGGCCTGTTAATCAACGGCTTATATGGATTTTTTATTAAAGCCCGGTAGTTTTTCGAGAAAAACCGGCTCGACAGCAGGTTCGGGTCATAGGTAGGTGCTGAAACCGAAACCAGAATTTCTCCCGTTGACGGTTCGACGGCCAATACCGCGCCAACTTTATTCTGCATCAGGCTATCAGCATACCGCTGCACCTCCACGTCGATGCCCGTAATGAGGTTCTGACCGGCTACGGCCAGTGTATCGTAAGCACCGTTTTTCCAGGACCCTTTATTGACGCCCCGAACGTTCTGCATCATAAACTTGACGCCCCGCTTGCCTCTTAATTGCTCTTCATACTGTTCTTCCAGGCCATTATGACCAACATAATCGCCTTGCCGATAATATGGAATATCCTGTTCTTCGAGTCGTTTTTTACTGATTTCGCTAACGTACCCAAGGGCATTGGCCATCGTATGGGCCGGGTAGGTTCGCATCGAACTAATCACCGGCTCAAAACCCCGATAATCGACCAGTGCATCCTGAATCCGGGCAAAATCTTCTTTGGAAAGCTGCCGCAGAAACAGCGACGGCTTAACGGGCGAATAATTTTTAGCCAGCCCCATGACACTGTCAAAATCGGACTGGGTAATATCCATCATCCGACAAAAAGCGGCTGTATCAGGAATACGGACTTGTTTGGGGGTTACATACAGATCGTAAACGGGCGTATTGTAGACGATGAGCTTATTATTTCGGTCATAAATCTGCCCCCGATAAGGGATTTCAATGACCCTCTTGATTGAATTCTTCGATGCTCCCAGCGAATAGGTATCATCCAGAACCTGCAAATAAAATAACCGAGCCAGATACGCCACCGCGACGAGGCAGAAAACGCCGATAATGACATACTTACGATTCTCCAACATGAGAATAAAAACCTAACTTTCAAGCGATGTACTCTCTACAAAGTTAGCTTAATAATGATGAATTATGAATGATAAACGATGAATGTCTTTTCGCTAATTTATCGATCACTTTTCATTCCTAATTCATCATTGCTTATTACCATCCTTTAGCCGTAGTTTTTATCCGACAGAGATACATATCGGCGGTAATGTAGAGCATGGAGCCGTCGTCGCCCCAGGCGCAGTTAGCGGTTGCTCCTCCAATTTTAATATGCCCCAGAAAATCGCCTGCGGGTGAGATCACCAACACGCCACCGGGACCTGTAGCCCAGAGGTTGCCTTCACGGTCAACTTTCATACCATCGAACCCTCCTTCCAGATTTTGCTTTTTCAGGCCATCGGCTCCAAACACAACCCGGCCTTTGCTCACCGATCCGTCTGGCTGCACGGCATAAGCCATAATGACGGGTCGGGATGGATCTGACTGAGCCACATACAACGTTTTTTCATCTGGCGACAAAGCAATGCCATTCGGGCGGGTCAGATCGCCGACAACCATAGAAACGGTTCCATTCTGAGCAATCCGGTAAACACCGAAGCCTTCGGTTTCCCGAGTGGGGTCTTTTTCTTTTTTGGGCATCCCATAAGGAGGGTCAGTAAAATAATAGCTGCCGTTGGAGTGCGCTATCACATCGTTTGGGCTGTTGAACCGCTTTCCGTTGTAATTATCGGCCAGTGTGCGTTTCCCACCAATCCCATCTAAAGGCATGGCCGTTACGCGCCGGTCGCCATGCTCACAGGCAATAAGCTGCCCTTTACGGTCAATGGTCAGTCCATTAGAGCCGGGCTCATCGCCGTACACACCCGTACCTGTATAGCCCGAAGGTTTCAGAAAGGGAGTAACACCCTCTTTTTCGGTCCACTTGAAAATGGTATTTTGCGGCACGTCGGAGAAGAGTAAAAAATTTCCGGCAACGGCGTCATGGTTTTTGACCCAGATTGGCCCTTCGGTCCATACGAAGCCACTGGCCAGTACTTCTATCTGGGCATCTTTCGGAATCAGTTTATCGATTCGGGGATCAAGTCGCACGACCTGACCAATGGTCGGGTAAGGCGTAGTTTGTGCAAGAATCTGGCCAACACTGGCCGTTATTAAACAAGTTAACACGAATGCTTTCATCTTACTGACAGTGATTTAGGAATAAGGACAAGATTACTAAAGTGATGAGGGGATTGCAATGTGAATAAGTGGTTTCAGCGGACTTTTTAATTATTAAATTTTTTAAAAATTAAATAAAGACTTCGGTTATTTTTACAGGAGATTCGCCGGAAACCAAGTTATAAGCGGCTGAAACCTTAAACAGCCCTGTAACAGCGAATACGCGACTTTTCAAATCCTCAATCTATTTTTATTATGAAGAACGACAAACGGGCGGTTTCATCAGAAAACAATGGGAAAAACTCCCGCCGATCTTTTCTGAAGACCCTCGGCATTGCCGGTACGGCCGCAGCCACGGCACCAGCTGCATTGGCAGAAACCAAAGCAATAGCTGCTCCCCAGTATCTGAATCTGGTAAAAAGCCATTCCAGTACTGCGGCTAATGACAAAGTTCGGATTGCCCTCATCGGTACGGGTGGCATGGGTATTGGCGATACTCAAACGGCCCTGATGGTCGATGGTATCGAAATGGTAGCAGCTTGTGATCTGTATGACGGGCGTCTTCGTCGTGCCAAAGAACTTTGGGGCGATCAGCTTCCGGTTACCAAAGACTACCGGGAGATTTTAGAGCGTAAAGACGTTGATGCCATCATCAATGGTACTACCGATCACTGGCACGAAAAAATCTCTACCGATGCCATGCGCAAAGGCAAGCACGTTTATTGCGAAAAGCCGATGGTGCAAAAGTTTGAGGACGGCCATACGCTGATTAAAGTCGCTAAAGAAACCGGCAAGGTCTTCCAGGTTGGTAGCCAGTTTGCCAGTTCATTGCTGATTGCCAAAGCTCGTGAATTGATGAAGGCGGGTGATATTGGCGAACTGGTCTTCGCAGAAGCTATTTATGACCGCCACAGTGCGATGGGTGCCTGGCAGTACTCGGTTCCGCCGGATGCTTCACCACAAACCGTTGATTGGGACACCTATCTGGGTAGTGCACCCAAGCGTGCCTGGGACCCACTCCGCTTTTTCCGGTGGCGTAACTATCAGGACTATGGCACCGGAATTGCCGGGGATCTGTATGTTCACCTGCTAACGTCTCTACACTGCATTACGGGGTCAAAAGGGCCAAATCGGGTATATTCGAGCGGGGGTACCCGCTACTGGAAAGATGGGCGGGATGTACCCGATATTCAGTTGAGCATCTACGATTATCCAAAAACGGCCGAACATCCTGAGTTTAACCTGACAACCCGCTCTAACTTCGTCGATGGCGGTGGTGGTAATTATCTGGTTCGGATTGTGGGCACAGAAGGCGATTTGTCGCTCGGTTTCGATAGCCTGACCGTTCATCGGAATAAATTTCCAAAGGCACCGGGTATGTCGATCGACAACTTCCCGAAAGACCAGAAGGAACTCTATATTCAGGAATACGCCAAGTTGTATCCACCCCATCCGGAACTGGAAGGCCCGAAAGAGCTTAAATACACTTTCCCTAAAGATTATAAGGGCGATCGGTACGAGCACTTTTCCAATTTCTTCAACTCCATCCGGACGGGTGCTCCGAACGTCGAAGATGCTACCTTTGGCCTTCGTGCCTGCGGCCCAACCCAGTGCGGAAACATGAGTTTCGCCCAGAAGAAGGCCATTAGCTGGGACCCGATCAATATGAAAATTATGGGCGCCGTTTAGCTGTTTTGCAAACGGTACCCCCTTCAAAACAAGGCCATATCCAGGAGATATGGCCTTTGTTTTTGGCTAAAACATCATTACTTCTTCGCAGCTAAAAGCGTATCCAGCGATTTCAGTTCAGCCACGCGTAACGTTACGGGCCCAATTAGGCCGGACTCGAGCAGTGGCGAGTCTTTGGTATAGTGCTTCCAGGTGGTAAATGTAATGCGGCCACCGGCAGGTTTAGGCTTACCCTGTTGATACCAGTCGGGTAATTGCTCAATAGCTCCATTGCTCAGGCTGGCAAATCCACTGGCTCCCCCGCCAGGCGTATATTTCGCTTCTTCCGGGCGGTATTCGTCGCCAATCAGGCGATTCGGCCATAGGTTCGTTACCCGGATTTCAATTGAATTCGCTCCAGCTTTTATGGCTTCAGTAACGTCAACCTGATAAGGCCGTTTCCAGAGAATACCCAGTTCTTTTCCATTTACGCGCACCTCCGCAATCACTTCTACCCGCCCTAAATCAAGCCACACCCGTTTAGTATTCCCCAATTTACTGGCTGGAAACGAAACAGTCTGGCTATAGGTCACCGTACCCGAAAAATGCTTTACGCCTTCGTCTGTGTGGGTATGCAATGATACCAGACGGGGTAAGGTGATGGTTGCCGGTGCACCCAAATCAGGTGGAAAACGGAGTTGCCAGGGTCCAGTCAACTCGATTGCTTTTCCCAGGCCAGAAACCTGAAATGCTGTATCCCGGCCCGCATTATCGCGAAGCGTATAACGACCATCCTGCCAGACCAGAAGGCTCGCTTTCTTCGCACCTGCTATGGCTACTACCGGCATTGGTTGCTCAACGTTTGGTAATTCAGCCGCCAGCTTCTGGATTTGGGTCTCATTAAGCACCTCCCGTACTACCTGTGGTGTGCTCATATCACCATTGTAGTATGAAGCCCCCTCGTTCAGATAGGCTTTTCCAATACCCGGATGGATTGGCTTTCCATTGCTCTCTCCCCGCTGGATGAGTTTTCCATTCACATAGACCGATGGTGCTCCAGCCTGATAAACAAGCGCAATATGGCTCCAGCCCGAAATAGCGGTTGGCGCAGCCAGTATAAAGACAGGCTTACCGGCTCCATGATGCCATACAGCTACACCATTTCGCCCCACGGTTAAGCCGCAGGTTTCGTGCCCTTCTCCGTATAAATCTTTCCCCGATGGTGGATAAATCGTATAATAGTCTGTCCACGGATCAGCTATATTGTCCATGAAGTTCCGGGTACTAAGCATGACATTCGACTCCGGTTTCGCCCAGAAAGCGATGGAAAAATTGTCGGTTACCTCTTTGTAGAGCGTTCGGGTAACAGCCGGGAATGGCTTTGTAGTTACTAGTTGTTTTGCGTCTTTCAACACCACTTGCAGTTGTTTGCCCGCAACAGGCTCCCGAAAAACAACAAATACCGAACCTGATGGGTCAAGCTGTACAGGAACGCGCATCCGCCCATCAGGTTCTTCGTAAATCCCTACTGGCGTAATGGTACCCGTATTGGCATCCCATAACTCCGGCTGGCGGCCATTTACGCGAAAGGTGCAGACAAGTTCTTCAGTCGTTCGACGCTGATTCGCCAGAAAATAGAGATCAGTTTGACCTATCCGCCGGTGTATGTAGGTAATCGGCGCATCTCCCGACCGGGACGAAACCTCAAAATCCGGCTTTACGCTTAGCTTTTCGAGTACGGTGGGTAACGCAATACCCCAGTAAACGCTGCCTTTTCCTACCCGGTTTTCAGTCAGCGTAGTACCATTTATGTTGCCCCACAACTCACCCACAATCTGTTTGAACTCTGGCTCACCAGCCGAGTAATCCCTCAGTCCCGGTGTTCGTTCGGGTTTTGCTCCGACCAGACACATCCCCTGATGAACCAGTTCGCGAAGTTTTCGAAGCAGTTCGAGCGTGATTGTTTTATAATCCTGAAGCACCAAAACCCGATAGCTCATCTCATCGGGCAACACAATCCGCTGATTCTCAATTTTTACCCGCCGGAGAATAACCTCGGCATTAATCAGGTCATAATCATGGCCTTGCGGAGGAGCAGGGCTAAGTTCATCCGGACTCACTTTGGTATAGAGCCCGCCCGACTCGCCCGTAAAATAAGCCAGATCAGCTACGAATAATCCTTGCTGAAGCAGGTATTGACAACGGGACAGGTAATTCACCCAACCTTTTCCGACCGACCACCAGGTTGTTGTTCGATCGAAATGAATGCCCCACGGCCCCATTGTCATGCCCGGCAATGCCGTTGGATGAGGTTGATGTGCATAGCGGTGAAAAATGATTCGGTTCAACCCCTGCGTGAACATTTTATCACCCGTAGCCTTCATGGCAAAGGGATATTCCTGCCACCGCGACGACTCTGGCTCTCCGGTGAATGCTTCTGCCCCTACAACCTGTGGTTTTTCGCCACCCTTTCCATTAATGTGAGCAATAGAAGCGGCTAATTTGGTCGTTCTGCGCATCGTCCAGTTATTCTGAAACAGCGTCGACAGACCATTCCAGAACTCGCCCATGTTCACATCGACCCGGGCTCCGATCTGCATTTCTTCCATTGGCCCGCGATCGTAGGGTTCGGTATAGGCAATGAGGTTATGTTGATGGCATAACTCCGTAAACTGACCATAGTAGTTATCGGCCATCAAGTCGGCCTGTATCCGCCGAAAATCCCAGAGGAATCGTTCTGTCGTATCAACGTTACCAACAGGGCGCCCGGTCAGCGTAGGCAGGTAGTTGACCAGATCATATCCGGCACGTTTCCCGAACTCCTGTGGAAATTCAGGCGTCCAGTTTTGCATACCGATCTCATACGAATCGATCAGTAATCCGACCTTACCCTTTTGAGCGAGTGAGCCAAGCGTTGGCAACAGATTCGCCATCATCTTGTTAAAATGGAATGTGATAGCCGTTTTGCTGTATTTGTCACATTCCAGCCCCACACCTGTGTCGGGAGCCGAACGATTTAATGCTCCTAATGGGGTGAATCCTATCCGCAAAATAGTCCACTGCCCGGCAGGTGCATTCCAGTTCAGGGCGCCCTCTTTGTCCATGTACTGCGTAATGTTAACAATAGACTCCGGTTTAATAGCGACATTGTCCAGACTAGCCGAAGCCGGTGCTACCTCCTCCCCATTAAAAACAGTATTGACTTTCTTCATCCAGTCCGTCAGGCGGGGCGTTCCCGAGAAGCGCAGCTGGGAAAGATTTCTTGCGGTTGCAGTAGTCAGCCGGAAAAAGCGGGCTTTTGTAGCTGTGAACTCCTTCATGGTGAAGTCATCGTCGGCCGATCGGCTTAAAGTCCCGGTAGCAACTTTTCTAAATTGACTCCCATCATCCGATGCTTCGAGCGTAAACACAGGCCCACCGCCAAAGCCACCCTGACCACCTGATTCGGAAGCGCCAGGCACAGATTTACTCACAAATGCAATCGATCGGGCCTCAAACCGCTCATTAAATTCAAGCTGTAGATAAGCCGATTTAGCGCCTTCGGCTGGCCGGATAGTAGCTCCTTCAGGGCTTTCGCCAGTCAACAGCTTACTATCGACTATTCCATTACCGGTTGTTATCTGTCTGATCAGCTTTGGCAGAGAAACCTCACCGGGCAAAGAGGGGAACGCCAGCACCTGCACATCGCGATAATAGCCCAGTCGAGTCAAGGGTTTAGGCAACGTAAGCGTTACCGTTTTTCCCCCATCAACATAGGCTTCGCTCCAGGTTATCTGCTGCATGGCCAATTCTGGTGTAATCCAGGGTCCACCGCTCGATGACCAGCCGGGGCAGTTGTGCATCGTAAATTCCAGTCCCAGCCGCTCGGCTTCCTTAATGGTATGTTCTTTCAGTTTAAGCCATTCCGGGCTCAAATACTGAACAGGCCCTTTGGGTATGCCCGTACCAGCATCGAAATTCTGAAAACCACCCAGGCCGATTTGCTGCATGGCTTCGAGATCACGAGTGATTCCATCCGCCGTAACATTACCATTCATCCAATGCCACCATGTTTGTGGTCGGGCCGATGCCGGAGGAGTCAAAAAATTGGTGGCTAATGAACCGGCATCAGGCACCTGGCTACTGCGCCTGATAATACCCGTAGGAGTAATTAATGCCACCAGGCCAGCAGCAGAGCTATTTTTCAGGAAGGTACGTCTTTTCATTTAGGGCTGATAGGATAAGTCCCGTTTTATCGGCTATACAAACTATCGTCTGCGCTGTACGATCCAGACACAACACGCTTTGTCTATAAAAAGCCTAATTATAAGCCCAAATATTACTAATCAATCAGCGACTTGCATCATGCACTTTCCTTTTCCTGTCTATTCTTTATAAAAATTTCCAACACACAGCTCTACAGAACTTCCTGGCTTATTAATCAGGCATAAGAAATTCCACATTTTCAGTATATTTATAAATAGTTAACCTAAATAGCCCAATATAATTTTATCATAACAATGAATTATAGAATAAAACCTCTATTACTTCTCTGCCTGATGCCTGCTATTCTACTGGCACAAGCCAAAAAGGCAAAACCGACTGTCGATAAAGTTGAGCGGCTCAAACAGGAGGCAATTGCTGCTATTGATCAGCGCAAGGATCAGGCGCAACAGATCAATGATATGCTGTTCAGCTTCGCGGAACTGGGTTTTCAGGAGGTTGAATCCTTTAAATACCTGACCTCTATCCTCGAAAAAGAAGGCTTCACCGTTCAGAAAGGCATTGCCGGTATGCCAACGGCCTGGGTTGCAACCTGGGGGTCGGGCAAACCCGTCATTGCCATTGGCTCTGATGTGGATTGCATACCCAAAGCCAGCCAGAAACCGGGCGTAGCTTACAAAGACCCAATTGTAGAAGGTGCGCCCGGTCACGGCGAAGGACATAATTCGGGGCAGGCTCTCAATATTGTGGCCGCCCTGACGGTGAAACAGCTGATGGAGAAAAACAAGATGTCTGGCACGCTGATGCTCTGGCCCGGTGTTGCCGAGGAATTACTTGGTGCCAAAGCCTTCTACGTTCGTGATGGTTACTTTAAGGATGTTGATGCCTGCATTTTTACCCACGTAGCCGATAACCTGAGTGTATCCTATGGCGACGTAGGGTATAACGGCATGATCTCGGTCAAGTTTACTTTTGAAGGTCAGGCTGCTCATGCGGCAGGTGCTCCGTGGCGGGGTCGTAGCGCACTGGATGCGGTAGAACTGATGAATATCGGCTGGAACTACCGGCGCGAGCATCTCGAATTAACCCAACGCTCCCATTATGTCATTTCCGACGGTGGCGATCAACCCAACGTCGTTCCGTCCAAAGCGTCGGTCTGGTATTACTTCCGCGAACGATCTTACCCTAAAATCAAGGCGCTATTTGAAAAAGGGATCAAAATTGCGGAAGGGGCTGCCCTGATGACTGATACAAAATTCACCTATGAGATTTTGGGGTCGGCCTGGCCGGGGCACTTCAATAAGCCCATAGCCTCAACGATGTATGAAAACATTAAGCGGGTTGGTCTGCCAACCTGGTCGCCCGATGACCAGTTGCTGGCCAAAGCGACCCAAAAGGAACTCCAGTCGCCCAAACGGGAAGGGCTGGCCATCAAGCTGGACACAATCGGAACGCCAATTCCAACTGGGCCAACGCTCATGATGGGTGGTCAATCGATGGTTCCTCTGACGGGTGGTTCCGACGATATTTCGGACATTTCCTGGGCAGTTCCAACGGTGGTGCTTCTTTATCCGTCCAATATTCCGGGGCTGCCGGGCCACCATTGGTCAGATGCTATATCTATGGCTACACCCATTGCGCACAAAGGGGTGGTGGCCGGGGCAAAAGCCGAGGCCATGACGCTTCTGGACATGCTCATGAAGCCAGAAATCATTCAGCAGGCTAAGGCATACTACACCGACGAGCAAACAAAAGAAACGAAATACCAACCACTGATTTCGTCGAAAGAAATACCGGCCATTTACCTGAATCAGAAAATAATGACTGAATTCAAGCCCAAACTGGAGAAATACTATTACGATCCCACTAAATATAAGACCTACCTGGAACAGTTGGGCATCAAGTATCCAACCCTCCGCGACGATCAGCGGGCGGAATTTGAGAAGAAGCCAGAGAGCAAAGGGAAGTAAGCAAAGAAACAATTAAGGATTAGTCTGCTAGCTTTACAGCCAGACTAATCCTTACCAATAAGGTATTCGTTTCGACTAATCTACCAAAATAGATATAAATAATCAATTGATTTTCAGTTACATAAAATTCGTAAACGTTGCTTTTATACAGGCTTTACTTTTTTCCATGCCAGTGCTTAGTTACTTTTGGATTAGTAGCTATAGAACATGAAGAGCGATTCCAAATCAGAAGAGTGGGAATGGGAGCTTACCAGTGAAACCAGTTGGTGGGATTGGAAACTAAAAGAAGTATGGGCTTACCGTAATCTTTGGCTCCGTTTGATCAGGAAAGATTTTCTACTCAATCACCAACAAACCCTGCTTGGACCGTTATGGATACTTTTCCAGCCTGTTCTGACTCTATTGACGTATGTACTGGTTTTTAATAAACTGGTTGGTATTTCCACGGGCAATATACCACCGGTATTATTTTACCTGATCGGTATTGCTTTATGGACATTCTTTAGTGAAAGCTTTATTGCTATCTCCTTTACTTTCACCCACTATGAATCCATTTTTCAAAAAGTATACTTCCCACGACTTATTGTTCCATTATCACTAGTAAGCGCCAACATCATACGACTTTTATTACAACTCCTGCTCTTATTCATACTAATTTTGGTTTATTGGAGTATTTACAACACACCCATCACTATAAGTTGGTGGTTACTTTTACTTCCGTTTGCGATAGCCGTAATTGGTATTAATGGCCTGTCAGCAGGCTTATTGTTTGCCGTTTTGACAGCTCAATACCGTGATTTAATCAATATTGTGAATATCGGCATTCGCTTAATGATGTTCATTACACCCGTTATTTACCCAGTAATCATTGTTCCAGACAATTTAAGACTGCTCATGGAGCTAAACCCCTTGTCTTCCTTATTCGAACTGAGTCGGTTCTGTATTTTTAACGAAGGGACATTTACTACTGGTCAATTGCTCTATAGTGTTTCCATCACGCTGCTTTTATTCGTCGGGTCTATGATGCTTTTTCATAAACGGGTGGACAAATTGATGGACGTTGTATAATTTATTTTCGATGTCAGATACGATCATTCAATTAGAAAACCTTTCAAAATATTACCGGCTGGGTACCATTGGGACTGGCTCGTTCCGGCAAGACCTCCAACGGTGGTGGACAACCACCGTTCATCGAAGAGACGACCCATTTTTTAGAAATCCAATGTCGCCCCATGACCCGTCTCGCCTGGTCGCATTAGATAATGTCAGTTTCGATATTAAGCAAGGCGAAGTATGGGGTTTAATTGGTTCTAATGGCGCGGGCAAATCGACATTATTAAAAATCATTTCCCGAATCACCCGACCGAGCAAAGGCGTTATACGTGGCAAAGGGACAATAAGCAGTTTGCTGGAAGTTGGAACAGGCTTTCATATGGAGTTGACCGGTCGCGAAAATATCTACATTAGCGGGCATATGCTGGGAATGAAAAAGGTCGATATCCAGCGAAAGTTTGATGAAATCATTGCCTTCTCAGGTATCGAAAAGTTTATCGATACGCCAGCAAAGCGCTATTCTTCAGGCATGTATATGCGCCTGGCATTTGCGGTAGCAGCTCACCTCGAACCTGATATTTTAATTGTTGATGAGGTACTGGCCGTTGGCGATGCCGAATTTCAGAAAAAATGCCTCGGCAAGATGCAGGAAGTTGCACATGATAAGGGGCGAACAATTCTGTTTGTTAGCCATAACATGCAGGCTGTCAATAATTTATGCCAAAAATCGGTATGGTTACAGCATGGACGGGTGAACGAGATTGGCGAAACACGTACTGTTGTCAGTAAATTTTTAGCCACCCTTCAGCAGAACAGTCTGCAACAGTCCTGGGAGGAGCCGGCAGATGCGCCTGGCAACAAATACGTCCGTATTAAACACGTCGAACTGATTCCCCAATTCAATAATGGGCAAACCCTGGTTGATGTCTGTACACCCCTGAAGTTCAGGTTTTCTATCTGGAATTTTGCGGCAGCAACTCAATTGAGCCTATCCTTACAGTTGTTTACCAATGTTGGCGAATGCGTTTTTGATATTCCTACGGCGAGCCTTACCTGTAATGAAGGAATACTGGAAGGCGAATGCACCATTCCGGGAAACTTCCTGAATGATGGCGCCTACTATTTATCACTCCGGATCATAAAAGATACGAACTCCGTTTTATTCGACTATCAGCAATGCTTATCGTTTGAGGTAGAAGATTATCGGGAAAACACAACATGGTTTGGCAAATGGCCGGGAATAGTTCGTCCGGCATTTCCATTCACGTGGCGGCAAACGTTAGTCAATCAAGTACACCAATAGGGCCAATTCGTCCAACCATCCTGTGGATTCACCCTTAGTTTCCGTAATTATTCCGTGCTATAATCATGGGCGTTTTTTACAACAAGCTATCGATAGTGTTGTCCGGCAAACGTATACCCCAATCGAAATTATAGTCGTCGATGATGGCTCTACCGATACAACCAAAACCATTGCCTTACGGAATCCTCAGGTTCGCTATGTATATCAATCAAACCAGGGATTATCGGCCGCTCGAAATACAGGCATAAGCCACAGTACAGGCGATTATCTTGTTTTTCTGGATGCTGATGACCTCTTGTACTCACATGCCATTGCCTATAATGTGAAGATGTTACTTAATCATCCTGAGGTAGCATTCGTTTCAGGAGGGCATCACACTGTTGACGCCGAATTGAACATTCTGAATACTATAAAACGGACTGTACTCACCAATCATTATAGAAACTTTCTGAGGATTAATTATATCGGTATGATTGCGACGGTTATGTACCGTCGAAGCATATTCGATACCTTACGTTTTGATGTAACCCTTAGAGCATGTGAAGATTACGATTTATACTTGACCATATCAGCAAAGTATCCCGTTCTGCACCATACTGAGGTTCTAACCGCTTATCGGCAGCATCAGACCAATATGTCGTCTGATTCGTCAATGATGCTATCGATTGTCCTTCAGGTGTTGCAACGACAGGAAAAAGCAATCCATGATCCAGAAGATCTTGAAGCGTATCAGGAGGGTATAAAAAACTGGTACACCAATTATTGTGAGCAGATGTATCACCAGCTCCTCGGCCCTAATGTCTCCTTAAGCGCTTTAACCAGAAAAAACTATGAGCAAGTACTCTACAAGCATAAACCCAAATGGTTTTTTCGCTATCAATTAATTACTAAACTCATGTTTATCAAGCCAATAGCCAAACGCATTATACCTAACTTTCTATTCCGATGGGCGTATCAGGCGGGTGTATTTCAAAGTTATCGGCCTAAAGTAGGTTCCATTCGGTTAGGTGATATTAAGCGGCTCAAACCAATAAGTAACTCGTTTGGCTACGACCGGGGTGGTCCCGTTGATCGTTACTACATCGAAAATTTCCTGCATCAACAAGCCGATTTGATTCGAGGGCGCGTATTGGAAATTGGCGACAATGAATACACAGTGCGCTTTGGCAGCACCAATGTTAGTCAAAGTGATATTTTACACGTTCATGCCGATGCTCCCCAGGCCACAATCATAGGGGACCTGACAGACCTTCCGCAGGTTGATGCGAATACATTCGATTGCATTATCCTGACCCAAACATTGCACTTGATCTATGATTTCCGGAGCGCCATACAAACGTGCCATCGGATTCTGAAACCAGGTGGTATGTTACTACTAACCTCGCCAGGAATCAGCCCGATCGATCATGGTGAATGGCAGAAAACATGGTACTGGTCGTTCAATGAATTATCGCTGGGACGAATTCTTACGGAGCATTTCCCTCCCGATCTTGTCAGATTGCAAACGTTCGGCAATGTATTCGTGGCTACGGCATTTCTATATGGAATGGGGCAGAGCGAACTAACTCAGCATCAATTAGATGCACAGGATTCTCACTATCCTGTTATCATTACGGCTAAAGTTTGTAAACCAGTATGAGCGTTCAGTCCCTTTGGTTGCGTCGGCTCCGGCAATCTATTTCCCCCAGCGTATTGGCACTGATGTACCATCGTGTGGCTGAGGTTACTGTTGACCCCTGGGATTTATGCATTAGCCCTGCTCATTTTGAGAAGCAACTACAATGGCTAAAAAAGACCAATCGTGTGATATCAGTTAATCAGTTAGTTGATCAGTTGCGAACGGGTAAGCTCACTCGCCGGGGGCTGGTGCTGACTTTCGATGATGGGTATACGGATAATTTTACGGTTGCCAAACCATTGTTGGAAAAATATGAATTACCAGCAACATTCTTTCTAACAACCGATTCTATTTTTAACAGGCAACCGTTCTGGTGGGATGAATTGCAATGCCTCATCTTTGATACGCACCTTCTACCTCAGACGCTTTCGGTACAAATTGCCGACGAAAACTTCCTGTTTGATCTGGGTGATGAATCAGAACTGACACAGAGTCTTGTGCAACTACAAAAATCATGGAAAGCAACCAGTCTTCCACCAACCAGGCGATGCAGTTTATATTTAAGCATCTGGAAGAAAATGCGGCCTTTACTTCACAATGACCAGCAACAAATTTTAGCTTATTTACGAAACTGGGCTAGATCTGATGTAAAAATACGACCCGAAGATTCAGCACTATCGCTAGCGCAGCTTAATGAATTGATCGATCATCCGTTTATCGATATAGGCGCTCATTCCTTATCTCATCCGGCACTGTCTGATCACAGGGAGGCTACTCAGCGCCACGAAATTGCTACCAGTAAAAATATACTTGAAAAAATTAGCCATCGATCCATAACTTCGTTTGCCTATCCGTACGGTGACTATGACAGCCATACGCAAAAAATAGTGCGTGAAGAAGGATTTTCGATTGCTTTCACGACAAACGCTGTACTAACAAGAGCTCGTAGCAATCAGTATCAAATTGGACGGTTTCCCGTTCCAAACTCCACGGGCGAACAATTACAAAAACAGCTTGATCAAATTTTATAATAGTCATCATGAGCTGTTTCAGATTTGTAGAAACAGAACTAGTGGCGGGTAAAATTCCTCATGAAAAGAAAAGTTCTTATTGCTGGCTGGTTTAGTTTTGAGCTAGGACACCCTACTGCTGGAGACATTCTGGCCTTAAACGTTACCTGCAAATGGGTAGAACAAGCTGGTTATAGTTACGATATTGCTTTCGATCCTCCATTTGAAGGAGGTGTCGACTGGCGAGTAGTTGAAGCATCAACTTATTCGCACGTTGTCTTTGTATGCGGCCCCTTCGAGCAAGGTCAGTATGAAGCTGATTTTCTAAACCGCTTCAGCACATGCCGTCTTATTGGCCTTAATTTATCAATGCTTGTCCCACTAGATAAGTGGAACCCTTTTGATTTACTATTAGAACGAAATAGTTCATTCGCTGTACGGCCAGATATAGTTTTTTTATCGCAGGAACCCCAAGTGCCGGTTGTGGGGATTTGTTTAGTCGAGCCTTATCCGGGCGCTTTGGATTCAGTAGCAAACGAGGCTATTAGTCGTTTGGTCAACTCCCGCCAAATGGCTGTTGTCTATATAGATACTCGCTTGGATTCAAACAATACCCATCTTCGGACCCCGGCAGAGATCGAATCCCTGATTGCGCGAGTCGATGTACTGTTAACAACCCGCCTGCATGGCACGGTACTTGCACTCAAGAATAATGTTCCAGTACTTGCAATTGATCCAGAAGCTGGAGGAGCTAAAATCGTGGCTCAGGCTGAAAAAATCGGCTGGCCAATTGTATTCAAGGCTGACGAACTAGATGATCAGGCATTAGCTAATGCTTTTACTTATTGTTTGACCGATCAGGCACGTAAAAAGGTGCGGGAGTGCCGTGATAACTCTATCGCAATGGCTAAAGAGATACAACATGAGTTTATTTCTGAGCTAATTAATCCCGTAGAGCTGGAAACTAAATTTAAAAATAGATTAGCGGATCCAGCCGCGAACAAATGGATGATCGACCTACCTGCCAGTTCTCGTATAAAGCCGAATTGGGTAAACAGGCTAAAAAGGAATAGCAAAAGGCTCGTAAAAACTATATCTTATTTGACATTACCAATTCCTATTTACAACTTTCTTTCGTCAAGAAAAAGGTAATGCTCCACTTCTCAATGTACATCAATAGTTAAATTAAGCGAATTATAGATTTTACTATGAAGCTTTTATACACTGAAAGTACAGACCGCAAAAATAATCTGGACTTTTTCAGGTTTATTCTGGCGACAACAGTAGTCTTCAGCCATGCTTATGTGATATACTACGGGACGGCCAATTATACGGAGCCACTTTGGGTATTTTCAGGAAAACAAGTGGGATTTGGCACTGTAGCGCTTAATTTCTTTTTTATTATTAGTGGATTCCTTGTTTTACAAAGTTGGGATCAAAACCCAAATTATTTTGCATTTATAAAAAAGAGAATTTTACGAATTTATCCTGGATTTATAGTTATTTACTTACTCTGTGCCTTTGTTTTTGCGCCGTTGGGAAACAGCACGCCAATTCAACCATTTCAAAATAGCAGCACTTATTGGGCTCAGATTAATATTCCTGATCTTATATACAATATTTTTTTATTAAGATATCCTGTTTTACCAGAAACACTAAAAGGATTACCCAAGCCAACGTAATTAATGGGTCAATCTGGACAATACCATATGAATTTAAATGTTATTTATTGATAATTATTTTGGCATTCCTCAATATTTACAAAAACAAATTCGCCTTATTAGCAGTATATATTCTTATTTTAGTTGTCAATATTTTACATCACAAAACGTACGAATTATATAATACTAGCGGGATCATTAATCCCGATCTCATTCCGTATTTTCCGTCACAAAAATTCATGACTACCCTGAATTTGGAATATTTTTTATTATTTTTTCTATCTGGTTCATTATTCTATTTTTATCGAAACTATATACCTCGCTCGCTTGTCTTATTTTCAATTTCACTATTTTTTCTCATTTTCAGCGCAAGCTGGGTAGGCTATTTTGAATTAATCCAACCTTTTTTCGGATCTTATATATTATTTTACCTTGCATTTTCAAAAAAACTAAAGTTTTACAGTTTCGCAAAGTACGGCGATTTCTCTTACGGAATTTATTTATACGGTTGGCCAATCCAACAGCTTGTGCTATTGTACATTGGCCAGCAATTGAGCATGTTAGGAAATTTCATAGTTTCCTTCTTACTAATTCTTATATTTTCCGCGTTTAGCTGGTATTTAGTCGAAAAACCATTTCTATCCCTTAAAGGGAAATCGTTCTCTATAAATTTTTCTTATTTAAAAGTCAGGCTATAAACTACGAAACCTTTTACATTCATAGATCCAGATTTTCCCGCGTCTATTACTTTCATCCTTTTGCTATAGATTCGTGAGCAAGTGTCTGCTAAACTTATAATATGTTGGAAGATTGCCACAAACCGAGATAAGTGAGCGTCTGATTAGTTATAGGTAGCAAATGTACATTGGGCAAATCAGGCATCTTCGCAGGGCTGCTATCGATGCTGTGGTAACCAGTAGCAAATGTACATTGGGCAAATCAGGCTGATAGCTCAGTATCAGAAAGCTAGGTGCTACAACGAATACCGTAATTATAGCTTGCCATAAGTAACTAATATAACAATTTTACTCACGGTTCAATAATCTATACTTATATGAAATCATATCTATTTTTTGTGTGTCTGTTTACTTTGATGCTAAATTCAAGTCTAGCACAAAGCAAACAAGATAAGCTAAATGAAATAATGAGGGCCTATCACAACTATAACATGTTCGACGGAAGTGTTTTAGTTGCTGAGAATGGTGAGATCATTTATAAAGCTGCTTTTGGATTAGCCAATAGAGAATGGAACATCCTTAATACTACCGATACCAAATTTATGATTGGTTCTGTCTCAAAGTCGTTTACTGCTACACTAATGCTTATTCAGGTCCAGAAAGGCTTAATTAAACTTGATAAAACAATTTCAGATTATCTTCCCGAATTTGTCAATAAGCCAGCAGCAAAAGTCACAATCAAGCAACTGCTAAGCCATACATCAGGAATTCCAAATTACGATATAATAAAAGATTTTTTTCCAAAGATTAGCCGACAGAATTTTTCGAGAGAAGAATATGTAAAAGTATATATGGATTCCTCTCTGGCTTTTGAACCAGGCACAAGATATGCTTACAGCAGCTGGGGATATTTTACACTCGGCTACATCATGGAAAGAGTTACGGGCAAATCATATTCACAATTAATGAAAGATGATATTTTCAATAAAATTGGTATGAACAGTTCAGGCTCTTATTTCCATACGCAAGTAATCAATAAAAGAGCCACAGGCTATGATTACAGTTTTGGAGGCTATACCAGTTCTGATTTTCGTGATCAATCAAATACTATGGGAACAGGAGATCTATACTCCACCGTCGATGATATTTTCAGATTTCATATAGCGCTTAGCAATAATACTTTGCTCAATAAGCAACTCACAGCAGAAATGTTCACTTCTGGCATTAGACCAGCCCAATATGGCTATGGCTGGTTCAATAAACAGTTTAAATACACGCCTGCAGATAGCGTATCTTCAAACTTTCACTTAGGAATGACTGAAGGCTTTTTATCGTTCGTAGTTCGAATTCCTTCTACAAATAGTTTAATAGTTATTCTTTGCAATAGCTCTCCAACTGATTTTTTTGGAATTACAGGTAATTTGGCAAAAGTGTTATATAACAAGCCAGTTAATTTGAAAAAACCCGTCCATAAAATTATCGAGAAATTGATAGCTGAACAAGGTACAATAAAAGCAATTGAAGAGTATAAGCGAATGAAAACGGATACGGCTCACTATTATATTGACTGGATCTCTATGAATTTCCTGGCTGAACAATTACAATCCCTGAAACGATTTGAAGATGCAAGAATCATTGGAGAGAATAATGCATCAGAATTTCCTAATCGCGACTTAGTTATGGTAACAATGGGGAATATTTATTTAGCATTGAACCGAAAAGCCGATGCCATAACCTATTACAAAAAAGCACTTACAATCTATCCAGGCTACGAAGAAGCGAAAAATAAATTAAAAGAGCTCGAGGAACATAAATAATGTTGATCCTTTAATTAGTCAGTAATGAAGTAAATGTGGTGTCGGTTTCTTAAAACCGACACGGCGAGGGCGATCAGCCAAGTACAGGAGGAAATTCTGTACTTGAGTGAAATAGCTCCTATGCCAATCATCTGGGCAATGCAAGTGCTGGAAGGGTTAGCTAAAGCGGGGCTACCTTCTCCCAGGTGGAGATTACGAAAACTGCCATGGGCCACCGTGCAAATTGTGTGATATTGAGTAAAGGCCTTACTATTGTTCGGACAGTTGAAGTGTTGGATGTTGGATGGAATTCTCTAAAAGCTGCAAGCTCATCAGGATTTTTTATGGGAGCTTCCCGTTGCCCACACCTAAAAAAAGTAACGACAATCTGCGATTGATGAAGGCCATTTCCAAGGCACCTGATTAATACGACATCTTCATTAAGCAATTTAAAATCGTGAAAATCTGTCCAGTAAGTAGAATTTGAGCCAGTATAGGTATCATTTTTTGTCCCTCAGCATTTTAGTTACTGAGCAATCATTTTAGGACACAGCATAAAAACTTGCGTTTAAGTTATATTCTATGGAATAAGTTATTATAATAATTATTAATAAATTTACAACCAATTCTACATACTAACTTCGGAAGTTATGAAGCTACTTATGTTAGAAAATCTCTACCTATCAATAGATACCAGACTTTACTGTTTATAAGCATAAACTTATTTGCAGACGTACTATAAGATAAAGAGGCTTTAATGACATTAACAGTAACATCCACGTCAGTTTTGAACCGTATCCCTCTAGAACCACCTTCTATTAGCCCAGTCTCAATAGCCGAAAAAAGGTTACGCTGGTCGGTTATGATCCCTGTTTATAATTGCGCGCACTACTTAAAAGAAACATTAACTAGTGTATTAATGCAAGATATGGGGCCAGCCCAAATGCAGATCGAAGTTATTGATGATGCTAGTACTGATGGTGATATTGCTTCATTGGTGGCCGAAATTGGTCAAGGAAGAGTTAACTATTTTCGGCAACCTCATAACGTTGGGAGTCTTCGTAATTTTGAGACCTGTCTAAACCGGTCACGCGGCCAGTTAATCCATTTATTACACGGAGACGATAAAGTTTACAATGGATACTATAAGGCAATAGCTTCATTATTTGACAGCTTTCCCGAGATTGGAGCCGCTTTTTGTAGACACAATCATATTGATGAAATCGGACAATTTCTTGGCACTACGAACGTAGAGGCTGTTAGTGAAAGTATTTTAAGTGACTGGTTATTGCGCTTAGCGACGATACAGCGAATCCAATATAGCAGTATTACTGTAAAGCGTGAAGTTTATGAACAATTAGGTGGGTTTTACGGAGTAACCTATGGCGAAGATTGGGAAATGTGGACACGGATTGCCCACAAATACCCAATAGCTTATACACCAACCGTTTTAGCAGCTTATCGCATGCACTCAACCTCTATTTCTACTCAATCATTACAAACAGGCCAAAATTTGCGCGATTTGCAATGGGTTATTGGGACAATTCAACAGTATCTACCTGCTAATAAACGGAACGAGATAAAACGGAACTCGTTAAAAAAATACGCTCATTCCTATTTAGGAAGGGCTAATCATGAATGGGTAAAATCGCGTAATAAACAGATCGTTTACGCACAGATCAAAGGATGCCTTCACATGCATCAAGACATGCTTTTATACCTTAAAGCTGCCTATTTATATAGTAGACTATTACTTAATTATTAATGCAAAACGGCGTATCAATTGTTATCTGTACCTATAACGGGGCAAGCCGTTTGGAGCCAACCTTGCGTCACATTGCTCAACAAAAAGTACCTTCTGACGTAAATTGGGAAGTACTTCTAATTGACAATGCATCTACTGATGACTCAGCTCAAACAGCCTTTCAACTATGGAAAGAGTTAGCTTGTACTACGCCTTTTCGTGTTTTGCACCAGCCAATAAAAGGACTAAGCTATGCTCGAGATATGGGGTTTAGTGAGGCACAATATGAGTATATACTAATGTGCGACGATGATAACTGGCTAGATAATGATTATGTTAGCTACGCATATAAAATTATGCAGAGCCATCCAATTCTTGGCGTACTGGGTGGGCATGGAAATTTAGTGTATGAAGTCCCCCCCTCTCTTAATTATCCAATTCATGCAGGAGGAGCCCAGGTGTACAGATCGAGAATACTTCGCTCCTATGGAATATATGGTGCTGGGTGTGTTATCCGTAAATCAGCTTATGAAACGCTCCGCTTAGCCGGTTTCAAATTCTTATTAACGGATCGAATGGGTACGAAGCTTAGCAGTGGTGGAGATACGGAGTTGTGCTATGCTATAGCTCTAGCCGGGTATTTGATTCGATATGACAATCACTTACAGTTCAAGCATTTTATCCCCAAAAACCGCACTACCTGGAATTATTATGTGGAATATTTGAATGAAGATGCTCGTTCACATATCGTTTTAGAACCATACATAATTAATCAAAGTATATACACAAATAACTTAGCTATTTTTAGGTTGATATTAGTTGTAAACTTTTCGCTCCGTGGATTATATTTACTTTTTATCCTAGTAAAAAAAGCGAAACTGATTCTTACATCCTCTAACACTAATATGATTAACTTAAAAATAATCTGGCTTTTAGCCAGATTAAGGATCTATAAAAATCATAATGAGATGGCTGAGAATTTTCGTAAAATTGCCGCATTTCGGCAACGCTTCACCCTCTAAAAGCCTTATTATCCAAATCAGTTCTTAGCTCTTCTTTATCTGAAAAATATATATTACTCGCCAGTTATAAAGAATATACAATCCCATTTACTATATATTATTCTCTCTCCACTTGCACTAGTCGTTGCTCCATTCCCGGCATACCGCTCGTTGTTACGCCTTCGGCCCGTAAACGGAGATTGGTTTTGGCATCGGACGTATAGAACGACACGGTCGCTTTACCTTCAGCATTCGTTTGAATGAGTGGTGCCCAGAAAAGAGTCGTGCGATAATCGGGTCTGACATGTTCCGGCTTTTTAGTATCGTACCTTGGTGCATAGAACTCTCTTACCGGCGCATAACCGGGCAATTTGGCCAACAGCGTTCCGGGCGGTACATCCTTCGTTAAATCATAATCGGGAGCGCCCCGTTTGGTCAGGATAGAAATAACACCACCGCTCCCCCGAGAGCCATAAATAGCGGCCGACGGTCCTTTTAACACATCGATCCGATCAACGTCCTGCACCGACACACCAAGCACTGCCTGCAAATCCATAGGCATACCGTCCAGAACAAATAAGGGCTCAACGGGCCCACTAAAATTAGCCGCCCCCCGAATCTGTACCCGTGCACTCAGACCGTTGCCAATTACCTGCACACCCGCAATTCGCCCCTGAATCACATCCAGAATATTCATTCGACCTGCTGTATTCATCTGATCGAACTTGATACTGGCATCGGGTGTGCCATAAATCGTTCGGGAGTCATGTTCCTGATATTTCTTCGCCTTTACCGTAACGGATTGGAGTAATACCTCTCCATTCCGTCGAATTTGCCGCTCTATTTCCTGATATTCTTTGGTTCGTTTGATGAATTCTGCCAATTCATCGTATCTAAACTCAAGGGGATTATACGGTATGCGTGTGATTGTAACGGTTGGAGTCAGTAACTGGTCGAGCGAAATAGACAGATCACGGTTTGCTTTGCCCTTAACTCCCTGAATCAGTACCGTTGTTGTATCTGTAAAATCAAGGTCATAAGCACCGAAATTGCCAAACTCATCACTATCGCCAGCCAGAAAGTCGCGCGTGCTATCACGTCTGGACAAGACAAACGTTAACTTCACTTTACTGGCAATTCCTTTCTGATTGGGCCGCAGAACCCGACCTGTGAGTGATAGCCCGCGCTCAACATGGTATTTAACTGGTGGAATCGTATCACCCAGCACTTCGGTCCAGGTGAAGCGTCGCCATCCCTGCGTCATCAAGAGCAAGTCCAGTTGCTGCCAGCGATCTTTATGCATGGCATTAAAATAGTAACCTGGCTGTTCGATCGTGCCCGTCAGGTCCGATGAAAGCAACAGATGCGATACAATACTGGCACTGTTCGAGTCGGCTTCGGGCGCCTGTCGGGCGTCAAGAGCAGCCAGTGATAGATTAGCCGCAACAGGCTTACCTGCCGGATTCGTTGTTGAGATGGTCAACTCAACTTTTTCGCGGTTTTTATAGGATGCTTTGTCAGTAGACAGGCCGATATTGATTTGCTCATTTTTTGTAACGAAGACAAGCCGCTCACAGGCTGGTTTGTTTGTTTCATCGAAAAGCGTAAGCTGGGCGATTCCTTCGGGAAAATCAGCTTTAGGTAGCTGTACCAGCGATCCTTTTTTCGATAAAGGCACTTTTGCAGCCTGAATCACCCGTCCGCGCGTCTGAGCCAAAAGTGTCATCATGGCGGCAGGGTCAGCACTGGTTTTATTGTGGCGCAGATACACCCGAACGTGATCCTTATTACTCAGATTGTCTACCTGCATAATCACCCCCTGCGGCTGAACAGCTGGTAATGGATAAGGTTCCAGCGATCCGTCGGCCTGTTTGACAAAGCCTGTATAAGTCTGGCCGACTTCGGGAGTCAGGGTAAAAAAACCCATACCCAAATGTGTACTGAAAAGACCCGTAACCGTATCTTTCTTTGCGTTCAGCACGAACCCTTCGACTGGCTGGTTATGTCCCGATGAATTAACCGCTTTGAACGCTACCCTTGCTTCTAAACCCTCAACCAATTGGCCTCCTTCGGGCAAAAACTGTACATCCAGTCGATTCGACTTACCTAATACTGCACTTGCAGGCTTTGTATTTGCGCCATCTGTCCGCAGAATGGTCAGTGTTTTGGTAAAAAAATAAGCTTCCGGGAAATTGCGCATGTAGTTTGTATAAGCCCGAAGCAGGTAGGTTCCAGCCGCTAATGAATCAGGTAAAGCAAGCTGACCAGGCGAGTAACTGGTTGTTGCCCGAAGTTGTGATCGAAGGCGAATACGCCGGGCATACGGGTCGACTAAATCCACATATAGCACCCGACTGATGGTATCAATACCGTGAGTATTCCCATCGAAAATATAGCCTTTCATCCAGATCGTTTCACCGGTGAGATAAATAGAGCGGTCTGTATGGATATATACTTTTTCGAGGGGGCGTTGTTGGTTATAAGACTGGAATTTCGCTAATAATTGTTTTATAAAGTCATCGTTGTTTATAAAGCGAAATGCCGACAGTAAGCCAATCGCCGTTAGCAGACTAAGAATGGTTGTTCGATGGATGGTGTGGTGCATAAAATAGGTTTTTTCATTAAGTATCTCCAACTGCTCAATGAGCGACTAAATTAGCAAAAATATCCTCTTTGACATGACTGCACCCACTCCTAAAACAGCTATAGTCCTTGGTGCAACGGGGCTTATCGGCAACCTGCTTACTCATCGACTGGTCGATTCTCCCCTCTATGAAAAAGTTAAAGTTCTGGTGCGAAAGTCATTAAACTGGCAGCACCCTCGCTTGCAGGAGGTCCAATTCGATTTTGACTACCCTAATGGCCTACTGACTCAAGCCGACGATATCTTCTGCTGCCTTGGTACAACGATGAAAAAGGCAGGGTCAAAGGAGACTTTTCGTAAAGTTGATTACCAGTATCCAATGGATATTGCCCGATTAGGCCTGGCTGCTGGTGCTCAGCAATTCGCTATTGTTACCGCTATGGGTGCCGATACAAATTCAACGTTTTTTTATAATCGGGTCAAAGGGGAAGTAGAGCGCGACCTTACGGCGCTCAACTATCCGACATTATTGATTTTTCGGCCTTCCCTCCTGCTCGGAAACCGGGGAGAGAATCGGTTGGGAGAACGGCTGGCCGAAGGTGCTATGCGACTATTTTCTCCACTTATTCCGGCAAAATATAAAGGGGTCGAAGCATCTAAAGTCGCCAATGCCATGCTGACTACCATGCAGCAGGGGTTGGTGGGTAAACATGTATTTGAATCTGATCAGTTACAGACGTATTGACTTATCAACTTCATACTATTTTTTGACCCCGTTTGCGTTAAGATTGATCAGTAAATTTAACCCATGCTGAAACGGCAATGTTTTTCTTTTCAACTAAATAACCCGGCTTGTCGGAGTTCATGACACAAATTCTGTATACCCGAACTCCGGCTAATCAGGCCCGAATAAGTAGGTAGCTCCAACTATTATAGACCTTTCTCTCAGCAGTGTGCTATTAGTAGATTTTTCGAGCGACCTGCGAGCAAAGATACAAAAAATAGATTAAAGATTACTTATTTTATTTTTTCCGCCAGCATTTTGATATAGTAGCCGCCAACTACCGATCGTGCCCGAAAACCAACATGCTTTCCATCGGTGGTTTCATGCCAGTCGCTTAGCGGAATCCGGTCGGGGCTTTCGTTCACAAACCGCAATACGGGTGCAATCAGCGCGTCGAAATCGGCCGGTCGGTCAGCTAAGGTGGCTGTCCATATTATCCAGTCTGATTTGGTGTAGGTTCTACGGCTGTCCAGAGGTAGACCAAATGGTTGCTGTTTTGTTAGATAATAGGCAATTTCTTTCTGTGCTACTTCTTTAGGAAAGATGTCCAGCTTTAACAGCTTATCCCATATTAGATTATACTTCTGACTCCAGGTGCTTTTGTTTTCAAATGTGAGAGTATAGTGATCACCGTTATCAGCGAGTTTCATCCACTTGCGGGCTAGGTCACGCGCCATCTCGACATACTCCTTTTCACGGGCTTTATCGCCCAGACGACCCGCCAGATAACCATAACTGGCAATGCCCATGATGGCTTTGACAGACAGGTTTGCGTTGCGGGCAATATGCCCGGCAAAATCATCAGTACACAGTTGATTAGCCGGATCAAAACCATCTTTAATCAGATAATCGGTCCAAGTTGTCAGCGTTTTCCAATGCTGCCTGGCATACGTAGCATTCCCTTCTACAGCGGCAATAGCTGCTGTTAGAATCAGCATATTTCCGCACTCTTCAACGGGCATGTCTTCACCATACGTTTGCCCATTCGCCAGCGGATAGGTTCCAACGTCATGGGCAGCAAAGGGTTTGGTCCATTTCCCGCTTTCTGAGTACTGAAAAATGGGTTCCATCATTCCTTTCAGTAACAGCGGATTATACAGCAGAAAGAGCGGAGCCGATGGGTAGGTTACATCTACAGTGCCAATTGAGCCATTCGAGAAATTTTCTTTCGAAAAAAAGAAGGCTTCTCCATTAGGCCCGGCAACCAGTTTATGGGCGGCAATTGCCTGCCTATAGGCAACAACACACAATTCGGCATAGGCTGCGCCACCTGCTTTCAGTGCATCGGCATACAGTTGCTTATCGAACGCATCACATTGCTTTTTTAATTTAGTATAATCGACTTCAGCATCCTGTAAAGCTTGCTCAATGGATGTGTTTCCATTTGTGTATCGGCGCCACCAGGCATTCAGCGGTTTGCCGAAGTACTCCACCGACTTGATATCATCATACCCAATCAGCAAATGCCGCTCCACTGGCTTACTATCGACTTTTCCCAGTTCCATACTGGTAGCCAGAACGGGCAGGCTATCACTCACGATGCGGGGCATGCGTTCATGCATATCCGTTACGCGCCCCTCGCGCTCAAATTGATTCAACGCACTGGCCAATGACCCGATCCGCCGATTCGTGCCTGGCTCTGTCGTCGATGCGATATACAAATACCCCCAGTCGATCCGCACATCATCACCTTTCCTGCCCAAAATTTTCTGATCAGCTGTACCAACACGCATGTAATCCAACTTTCCGGCTTGACCACGGCGCCAGGTCACGAGTTGATCAGGCGAATTAACGGCCAGTTCAGCCGAAGCATCAGTATATACCTGTACATCGTGCTGCTTACCATCTGTCGATTGTACGCGGTAGCTAACATACTGCACAGGTCGCGATAAAACGTCCAGGTTATCCATCAGCAAAGGAGCCATGAACGTAACCGTTAGTTCAACACCCTCTACCGCGAACGTGTATTCAGACTGCGTTGCCGTCGTCCGGCGCCCGGTTTGTGTGGCGGGTTTATAGTTCAGAATCCGCTCTTCAACAAGACCCAGATCGACAAACCCTGGCCCCGACAAATTCTGACTATGAAAGGCGATTACATTCCGGCCTTTCCGTAACACCTCTGATGCTTTACGATTGGTCGGTGTCAACCGATAGATTGGCGAAACACCGCTCACCTTGGTCATCCGTTCGCCATTGATGAACAGCTCATAATTATCATTCTGGATAGCATCAACGACAAGGGGGCCATCAGGTACCTGATCCAGCGTTACAGTTCGCCGGATATAAATATCGTTGGTGGTCCATTTTGTATGATCGCCATCCCGGCTTCCAAACGTGGCTTCTCCTGTAGCCCATTGGCTATCATCGAAATCGGGGCTAGTCCAGCTTTCGGAGGCTGGCTTATCGGTCACATAACGAGCCTGATAAGTCTGGTGTTGTGCCGACGGAACGATCGTTTCACCGGCAAAGGATGGATTCCCCATGAATCGAAACGTTCGTCCATCAACACGAATCAACCCATTTAATTGCTGCGGTTGCCCTGTCCAGTGGCGAGTTGCATCGCTGTTAAGCTGGTTGCCAAATGACCATACACTCGAATAAGGATCAATGGTCAACAATGGAGTTGCCGGAGGGTTGATCGTACTACCTGATTGAGCATACCCAGTCAGAGTGGTCATAAATAAAATAATAATTACGGTTAAGCACTGGCTCTTAAACAGAAAATACATATCGAATTTACTGTATCTATAGAACATATTTTTTAACTATTTCAATATGGATTTAATTAATTTTAACATATCGCTTATAAAACTATAAGGCTGGGCGGTATAAATTTTCCACAAACTGGGTTAAACTCTGACCAGCGATTCAGAGAAATCGCATTATTGCTGTATCGTTTCCAAACGGGTAAGCAATAGCCGTTGTGCAATTTTATCCAGCTCACTTTCCGGTCCTTGTAAATGAATGGTTGTGTGCTGATGCCGCATTGACTCACTGGGGGCCAATGCGGCAGCGGGCGAAGACGACTCCATCTCATAGAATTTCCCCATCTGTGGCTGGCCAGGTTTCATGGGTCCATCATTATAAGCGTTGATCACATCGCCTGAGTAGGGCTCTTTCTGAAGCTCCCAGGTAGAATTAACGTATTTTTTATTGCCCGGATCAAATGTGTATGTCACAAGTGTAAGCGTCTTTGTTGCCGGATCGTAGCTGCCTAGCCACTTTGTTGCACGGGCAGGCGCTACGCCAATCTTGCTACGGTAATTCGCGTCAGCTTTAAACAGTGCCGATCTCTCACCAACAATCAGGCGTTCGGCTGGCACTTTGCCGAAATAACTGTCATTGATGGGCTGCCCCGCTCCAGTCTGAAAGGGTACTATAACGGTGGTGGCTGGCGATGCATTCATCATGCCCAGAATCCAGATTGACGGTAAACCTGTTTTGGCAGACCAGGTTTGCGCCCCTTTGTTTATGATTACATTATCGGACCGAACGCCAACCACTTTTAGTGAATCTGTTTTTTCACCCAATAACTGATCAATTTCGGGCTTGCTTACCAGCGAAACGGTTCGTTCGATACCGATATTGAACGGACTCCCGGAATAGTTTACCAATTCAACCTGGCGGGTAAATGTAGCCGAGGTTTCGGTCTTTTCGGTGAGCGTAAATGGCTCCGAATCAATGGCCGCTGGCGTTTGCCAATGTTCCCCGTCGAATGGGTCTCCTTTCTTAAAATATAAGGCGAACTGGCCGCCTTCCGGCCCCAACCAGAAGCGATCTTCGCCCCCAAACGCATTCATATGGGGTAGTATTTTTTTTGATTGAATCAACTCGTAATTGATCCAGCCATAACTAGCCTGCCCATCGGCAGTGCTGGTCATTACGCGCCCCTGGTAAGCTGGGCATATCAATGCCTCGGCATCTCCTGCTTTTAACTCAATAAGATCAGGGTGGTATTCCTGTAAAAACTGTCGGGCCTCGCTAAAGGTATTTTGGTCTATTGATGCACTGTCCATGTTAGCCGTTTTTTGTTCATCCGTTGTTGCAGATTTCCGACCAGAACAAGCCAGGATCCCGCAACCAAAGGCAAGCAATAGGATTTTATTCATACGCATGGTAAAGAAATGCTTGAAATTCGGCAAATTGAGGATCGATTTGTCAGGTTAGCCATCTGGCAACGATACCAAAATCACCGTGCTCATTAATCCTACTCCATCCGCTCCCATTATCATTCGCCCAGCCGACAAAAATGACGTTGATATCGTTTATCGGTTTTTGTGTGAGCTTGAAGAATTACCCCTCGATCAAACCCAGTTTCGATCGGTCTTCGATCATAATCTACAAAACCCAATGGTTTATTACCTGATCGCAGAAGCAGGTGGAGAATCGATAGGTTTTATTAGTTGCCACGTTCAGTATCTGCTCCACCATGTCGGTAAAGTCGGCGAAATTCAGGAGCTATTCGTACGAGCGGATCGACGCAATGAGCGGATTGGTCATCAGCTTGTATCAGCTCTGAATGAGCTGGCCATTCGCGAGGGATTTATCAATCTGGAAGTCACAACAAACCAGAAACGCACCGATACCATTCGATTCTACGAACGGGAATTATTCAATCGAACGCATATCAAACTGGTTAAATCGATTCGACCCTAATGCGCTTTTATCCCTTCTTGCTATTCATTCATTGTCTTCAGTTGACAGTATTGGTACAGTTTTCGGATCGGATACGATCTGGGCGAGGGCTTAAACGGGGAGCATAAAAACCTAGTTAGGTACTTTTAACCGGGCAGCCATCAATGGAAGTTTCCCAGACAAATAACCACATCTAAATAGCAACATTCAAATCCTAAGTCAACACAATTTCTTGTGTATTTATTTTCTATTGAATAGTTGATTCTGTCATTTAATTAGCCATTGAAAGGCATTATAATTCGAATATTAAAATTATCACATAAATAGTTTGGTTTTAGCTATTACAAATTTACTTTTACATCAACAAAGAGTATTTATTTGTATTCAAAATTAACTTAATCTATAGCCTTACACAAAAGTATCGAACTGATTTTTTTACGAGCAAACCTTCATAGGTAACCTGCTACTTTCAAAAGTATATGGAATGGTGAGTCCAACTTGGAAGTCTATGAACTTCATCGAGCACAGTAACTAAGAACCCCTTGACACCATCCATGACAACAAATCTGGAGTAGAATACCCGATTTTCAACAAAATTGGAGAAAGTGCACAAGCGATAGTAAACCCTATAAAACAGTCTATTCAATAAACCATGAAACAGCAAACCGTTCTACGTCTGCTGCTGGCCAGCGCGTTCATCGTAACGTCAGTATGGGCTAAACCAACTCCTCGCCCAAAGGCAGTTGTACGACCCAATATTATCCTGATCATGACAGATGATCAGGGGTTTGGCGATTTGGGATTTTATGGTAATCCGTACGTAAAAACACCCAATATCGATGGCTTTGCAGCTCAGAGCACCCGACTGACCAATTACCATACCTCACCAGTCTGTAGTCCCACGCGGGCAAGTTTACTAACAGGCCGCTATCATCAGCGCACGGGTGTACATGACACCTATAACGGTGGCTCAATCATGGCAACGGAAGAGGTGACACTGGCCGAAATCCTGGCACAAAATGGCTATCAAACTGGTATTGTTGGTAAATGGCATCTGGGAGATACTTATCCTTATCGGGCATCGGAACAGGGATTTGCTTTTTCACTCGTTGGACACGGCGGAGGTATTGGTCAGCCCGGCGATCACGCTGATAATTTCTTTCGGCCTGACAGTAGTTACTTCAACCCAACACTTTATAAAAATAATATACCTCTGAAGACCAGCGGTTACTGTACTGATGTATTTACTGATGCAGCCGTTGATTTTTTAAAAACCAATCAGAGTCAGCCGTTTTTCCTATACGTTGCTTATAACGCGCCACATGATCCCCTGCAGGTCCCCAAACGGTACTATGACCAATATAAAGATCTGGCATTCAATACCGATTTCGATCAGCAATCGGGTAAAGACTGGGCAGCGATGTCAGATAAGGATAAAGAGAGTGCGCGTCGGGCATACGCCATGATCACCAACATTGATGATAATGTGGGACGGATACTGGCACAAGTAAAAGCGCTACATCTGGAAGAGAATACGATTATCCTGTTTACAACCGACAATGGCAATCAACAATTGCGGTTCAACACAGGATTTAAAGGGCGTAAAAGCAGCGTTTACGAAGGAGGTACCCGTACTCCTCACTTTATTCAGGGAAAAGGCATTTTCCCCACTAATAAAGACATCAATACCCGAATAGCTCATATCGACATCCTACCTACCCTATTGGAAGCCGTACACATTCCGATACTGGCTAACCTGCGATTGGATGGCCAATCGGCGCTTACAATTATTCAGGGCAAGGTAACTACACGGTCCGGGCTTTTTTACAATGTCTGGAATCGCGGCTGGCCCGAACCGTATCGAAACGCAGCCATCTATAATGATGATTTTAAATTAGTTGCTATTAATGCCGATCCCCAAAAACTGGAAAGTTTTGAGTTGTATAATCTCAAAAACGATCCATATGAGCGGTCGAATGTAGCTGCGGCTAATCCGGCCATCGTCACGCAGCTGAAAGCAAAGCTGGATAGTATCTTTGCCGACATTACGGCTAGCCCAAACCTGGCGACGCGCCGAATCAACCTGGGCAATACCCACGAAAATTCAACTGTACTAACTCGTCAGGATTGGACAGGCCTGATAAATAACTGGGTGAGCGAAAGCGCGCTAGGATACTGGGCCGTGCGTGTACAGAAAGCCGGCTATTATGACTTTACCATTCGTAACCGCCCCGTTAAAAAAGGAAGCCGGGTACTGGTAAGAGTCGGACAGACACAACGGAGCCTACTGACCAATCAGGACGATAGTACTGAGGAAACCTTACAGCATGTCTACTTAAAGCAAGGGGAGTATACGCTCGAATCGTGGCTGGAAACTGACAAAGGTATGCAAGGACCATTTTACGTAACAGTTGAAAAACACTAGTACAGTACGCGTTAGCATCACCGATAAAAACGGAATTGTTAATCCAGCCCGCTCTAAACTGGTATTTGTTCATGCTCCCCACAGCGAATACGTGTATTGCGTCATGACAAAAAATCAGAAAGACGAAAGCTGGGAACGAACCAACGAGGGATCTACGCTTTTACGGGTGGTATCGGCTACTCTATGGCACTATTTTGAGCCAAAATCTACCTGGAAACCGGCAGCGGGGTATGAAAAGTGGTGGTAATAAAGCCAGAAGCCGCTTCCTGGTCAGGAAGCGGCTTCTTAGCCTGACTCAAAGAGCCATAGTTTATAGAGGTGTCACACGTTAATTCAGGAACTGTAATCGCAATTCGTTCAATTGGTTGCGGATCGAACCATCGATCTGCTGATCGCCAACACGCAGAACGTAGCCGCCAATCAACTTCTGATCAATTTTTTCCTCCAGTTCAACCAATTTGCCGCCCGTTGTTTTCAGCACTATCGCCTTAAACTTCTCGCGAAGCGCGTCGGTGAGCGGAACTGTCGTGATAACGGTTGCCCGTTCAACACCTTTCAGTTTATCATACTGGGTGATAAACGCTTCGGCAATAGCGTCCATGATTGGCTCACGATTCTTTTTGGTAATAATTTGCAGGAACGACATCGTTACTGGATTGAGCCGTTTTTCAAACGCAGCTTTTAACACAGCGCTTTTCTTCTCCGACCGAACGATAGGGTTCTTTAGCATCAGCAACAGCGGACGGCTTTGGTCTACTGTTTGCTTGAATAGCCGCATGTCTTTGTATAACGTTTCCGTTATGCCCTGCTCCTGTGCCAAATCCAGAAGAGATTTTGCATATCGGGATGCTACGGTAGCAACTGCCATAGGTATGTCGTAAGTTACACGTTGTAAGACGCAAGCCCTACATCGTATTACTCGTTTAGTTTAGTCTTGAATTGGATACCAGATCACTAACCAGTTTTTCCTGCGAAGCCTTGTCGCTCAGTTCTTTGCGCAGTACTTTCTCAGCAATATCGAGCGAGAGCGTAACCACTTCTTTTTTCATCTGGGTAACAAGCGCCTGCCGCTCATTCTGCATGGCTTCACGAGCCTGTTCCAGAATACGTTGTCCTTCAGCCGATGCTTTATCCCGCGAATCAGCGACCATTTTGTCGGCAGTTTCTTTTGCGCCACGCAGAATAGCTTCCCGTTCAGTGCGGGCCTGTGCCAGCAGTTTCTCATTGTCGGCTTTCAACGCGGTCATTTCGACGCGTGTTTTTTCGGCCAGATCGAGCGCACTTTGAATATTGTTTTCGCGCTCATGCAAACTATCGGTGATTGGTTTCCAGGCAAATGTGCGAAGGATCAGAAAAAGGCCGAGGAAAACGACTACCTGCCAGAATAATAGACCAAGATCAGGAGTAAGCAAATCCATGGATTTACGATTTACGTGTTTTACGATTTATCTTTAAAAGTGATATGCGTTTACTAAAAACCGCCTATCAATACGCTATTCAATCTTTTGTTTGAAGTTGTCTGCCCATCGGCAACCCCAAATGGGCAGACAGTCTCCGGAAATTTAGCGAGTAGTGGAGCCGGCACCTAATGTAGCCAGCCTACTCAGTTTTAGATGCTGCTGTAGCCAGACCGAATTAAGCGGTAGCTACCAGCAGACAAATAACAGCTGCGAACAGAGCCACGGCCTCGATCAGAGCCGCGATGATCAGCATGGCGGTTTGGATACGACCAGCAGCTTCTGGCTGACGGGCGATACCTTCCATAGCGCTACCACCGATCCGGCCAATACCCAGACCAGCACCAATAGCGGCCAAACCAGCGCCAATAGCAGCACCCATAATGGCAACACTACCTGTGGCTTCTAACAGCAGAGCAAACAACATTGCTAACATAAAACTTGAACTATTTATATAAGTGAAACAAAAGATTGCAAATCGGTCGGCAGTAAATTAATCCACAACAATCTGCAGACTGCCTGCTGCAAACTATCAACTGATCTTAGTGCGCTTCTGCGCCTTCATAACCAATACCATGATCGGCTTCGTGGTGTTCTTCTACTGCGCTACCAATATACATGGCCGTAAGCAGGGTGAAGATAAATGCCTGAAGGAATGCCACCAGCAATTCGATCATATTCAAAAACAAGGTAAAGAACACAACGACCGGGCTAATGGCCAGGCTCGTGCCAGACCCCCCCAAATGGTTGGCCATAAAGATCAGTCCCAGCAAGCTCAAAATAATGATGTGGCCTGCCGTAATGTTGGCAAACAACCGGACCATCAGTGAAATTGGCTTCATGAATACGCCCACAATCTCAACCGGAATCATGATTGGTAAGAGCGCAATGGGAACACCTGTCGGCTTGAGGATGTGCAGCCAATAATGTTTGTTACCACTGAACGTAACGATCAGGAAGGTAATAACAGCCAGTACCAGCGTAACAGCGATGTTACCGGTCAGGTTAGCGGCACCAGGCAACAGACCCAGCAGATTGTTTACCAGGATAAAGAAGAACAGCGTAAGCAGATAAGGCAGAAATTTAGTGTATTTAGGCCCAATGCTTGGCTTGGCAATCTCGTCGCGAACGAACAGAATGATTGGTTCGAGCAATGATTGAATGCCTTTCGGCGCTTTGCCCTTGTTGGTGACGTACCCTTTGCTAACCGCGGGAAAAATCAGTAACAAAATCACCGCACTTAACAGCAGCGACGCTACATTTTTGGTAATCGAGAAATCGTAGATCTTGGCTTCATGATCTACTTTACCGGCTTCATCAACACGATGAATTTTGCCATGCTCCTGCTTGTAACCATTATAGACGGCTTCGCCAGCAAGGTGCGATGAGGAGAAAACTTCCAGCCCCCGATCCTGCGAATACAGAATAACAGGCAATGGTAGCGTAACCCCGTGTGCAAACTCCCAACCGTGTTCATCTTTAATGTGGTGCATGATCATTTCGCCCACATTAAATCCTTCTTTTTTACCATGTGTGCCCGGTACTTCGCCCTCGTGGCCTTCCTCCTGAGCATGTACAAAAGCTAACGAGCTCATAACAAGAGCTATAGCCAACAGAAACTTATTAAATACCGAACTCATCATATGATGTGACAGATCGTTTTTACGAATCGCGTCGCAAGTTACGAGTAAGCCCCCAAATCTCAAAGCCTGTGTAAAATATATATAGTACAAGAAAGTCAAAAATGAACGTTCGGCGTTGATCAATATGCCGGAATAGAAAAAACCCGACAAAAGCAAGGCCAAGGATCAACCGGGCAACCGTTGCGGCCATAAACAATGGAATGAACCGTTCGCGATCCCCTTGTAAACCAGACTCCACCAACCGATGAGTCAGGAATGACACGCTCAGAAAAAAGATCAATAAAATTTTCCAGTCAGGGTGTAACCAGGGTGATACAGAATAGCGCTCGGCTACGAAAAATACAATTGCCAGTATGACGGTGACGATAAATGTTCGAAACATGGAGATGGAGCAAGCGGTATTGGGTCGAAGAAGCTACTTAATCCGAGCGCCTGACTCCCACCCGTTACCAATTATTTTCTTGTCAATTGTCGGATAAATAAATACAAGGAGGCACCGATAGCCGTCAGCGACAACACAATTGTCCAGATAGGTCGTTTGTTATCCTGCCATTCATCCAGTTTTAAACCAACCCAGACACCCAATCCTATAGTGCCAAGCATCTGAAAGGCAATACCGCTGAATTGCACAAAGGAAGTCGTTTTTTCGGCGGCTTTCTTTATCGGATCGTTTCCGGCAGGCTTTTCCGGACGGTTTTCGGAAGGTAATTCAGGATCGTTTTCCACAGAATTCAAGGGTTCTATACTATCTAAAGAGCAAAATTCGTTAATTTGGGCTAACGTTCCATACGGTCAACACAGACTGGAGCGTTTTGAGATACGAGTGACTACGTATTATTTCCGAATGTCCCGCTATTTTCGTAACCGTCCTTTCCTATTATTGTTAACGGTTCTTGCTCTGCTAACCGGTGGGCTGGTTTCATGTTCGCAATACAGCACAAAGCCCATCAGCAAAGGCTATCATAACCTGACGTCCCATTTCAACGCCTACGTTATCGCTCGCGATGAAATCAAGGAAGCTGAATTGATTCTTTTCAAAACCCGGCAGGAAAATTACAATCAGTTATTACCCATCCTACTGCCCGTGGATTCGATGCTGTCGATGCCTGTAAAACCCCAGCTGGACGACGCGATTAAAAAAGCATCCCTTATTCCTGAACGCCATCAAAATAGCAAATGGCTCGATAATGCTTACATTCTGATTGGTCGGGCCCGTTTACTGAAGCAGGATTTACCGAATGCCATTGAAGTTTTCAAGTACGTAAACACAAAAGGAACCAGCGAAGACGACAAACATGAAGCCCTCGTCGGTTTGATGCGAGCTTATACCGAAGCCAGCGACTACACGAACGCATTGAATGTGGCGGAGTATCTGCGTACTCAACCCCTTAACAAGGCAAACACGCGCGACTTTTACCTGACCAAAGCGTACATGCACGAGCGGAAGGGTGAGTTCGTGACCGCAGCCGGTATTCTGGACGCGACTTTCCCGGTTTTAAAAAAGGGCGAATCGACTGCACGTCTCCACCTGATTACGGGTCAATTATACGATTTGTCGGGCGAACCGACCAAGGCAATAGCGCATTACCAGAAGGTTCTGAAATCAAGACCTTCTTATGATCAGTCATTTTATGCGAACCTTTACGCCATTCAAAGCAATGGCCTGACGGGCGATGAGAAACGGTTGGCGCAATCGGCAGAAACGTTCGAGAATATGCTCAACGACCGTAAAAATGTTGACCTGAAAGACAAAATTTACTTTACAATGGGCTTGCTGGAAGCCCGGAATGGCAACTTCGATAAGGCCATTAATTTTTACAGCAAATCGATTCAGGCAGCGGGTTCGAACACGACACAAGTTCCATACACATATCTGGAAATCGGAAAGTTGTATTTTGACAAGAAAACCGACTACGCCAAAGCCAAGGTTTACTACGATAGTGCACTGGCGCTGATGCCGCAGCAATCGCCGGATTATGCGGCACTGGCGACCCGAAAGAAAACGTTGGATGAGTTCGTGCAATACAAAACCACGATCCGTACCGATGATAGTTTGTTACATCTGGCCCAGATGAACCCTGCGGCACTGGACAAACAACTCGAAGATGCCATTACACAGAAAGAAAAAGAAGACAAAGCGCAGGCAGCCCTGGCCCAGCAAATTATAGATAGAGCCGCTAACGGTAATTTCAACTCTGTTCCCGGAGCCACCAATTCAGACCTTCAACCAAACGAACGCTGGGTATTGTATAATCCAGTTGCATCGAGTCAGGGAAGACAGGAATTTTCGGTTCGCTGGGGAAATCGACCCATTGAAGACAACTGGCGCCGTAGTAATAAAGAAGCTTCGGAAGCTATTGCTGGCGTCAATAGCCCGCTTAACGGTGGTACTCCTGCCAATGAAATAAATCCGAATGCTCCCCTGCAACAACAGGATGCTACGAACGCAACAGCACCAACGGGGTCCACAGGTGGGCCTGTTAATGCCCGAAAAGCACAAAAAGATGCCCTCTACGCTAAAATTCCTTTCTCGAAAGAAGCACAGGCACAGGCCAATCAGCGAATAGAAAATGCATTGTATAAGTTAGGGAAGCTCTATAAGTTTCAACTCAATCAACCGGCCGACGCTATTCCAACGTTTGAACAATTGCTAACCCGTTATCCCAATACGCTCCAGAAACCAGAAGTGTATTACCTACTCCACCTGTCGAATGAGCAGCTAGGAAAGACGTCGACCTGGAAAGATAAACTGTTGGCCGAGTATCCAAATACGTCCTATGCACGATTAGCGGGCCGGGCTGTTGCTCAGTCAACCGATAGTGAAGCAAAAGCACTGGCGACTTATACTCAGATTTACGAACTCTATAAAGCCAATAACGTGACTGAAGCGCTGGCTCGTGCCGATAATGCACTAAGTGCGTTTGCTGGTACACAACTGGAAGACAAATTAGCCCTTCTGCGTGTTATATTGGTCGGAAAAGTGCAAACTGTAGATGCCTATCGGCAGTCTCTTAACGAGTTCGTACGTGATTATCCGGCGAGCCCACTACTTCCGCGCGTTAAAGAAATGCTGGCGGCAGCCAATCAGCCAACGGCAACCAGAAAATAAGTTCGTGGTTTTTGAGTTTGTAATCTGATTACTTGACTAAAAAACGACAAACTGATCAACAATAAACACCTACACACCCATAATGATTGAATTTGCTCCCGGTCGCTACCGGACCATTATCAAAAATCTTTGGCGGTATGCATTGCTTGGTCTAGCTATGCTGGTTTTTTACATACTGGCTGTTAGCTACAACTTTCTGTGGTTATTTGGCGGTATGCCTAGTCTGAAAGCCCTCGAAAACCCACAGAGCGACAGAGCATCGGAAGTATATACGGCCGATAATCAACTACTTGGAAAATATTACGTTGAAAACCGGACGCCCGTTGAGATCACTCAGGTTTCACCCAATGTAGTTTCTGCCCTACTGGCTACGGAAGATGCCCGTTTCATTAAACATTCGGGGATCGACCCGCGCTCGTTCTTTCGGGTTATTAAAGGTATCGCTACCGGCAATAGCAGTTCTGGCGGAGGCAGTACCCTTACGCAACAGGTAGCCAAAAACCTGTTCGATACTCGTGGGGAGAAACTTCGTGGTGTATTGGGCAATGTTCCTATCCTTAAAACGGTCATCGAAAAAACAAAAGAATGGATTTTGTCGGTTCGTCTGGAACGGAATTATACCAAACAGGAGATCATGATGATGTACCTGAATACGGTATCATTTGGCAATAACACCTATGGTATAAAAACAGCGGCCAAAACCTATTTTGACAAAGAGCCGTGGAATCTGAATGTTGAGGAAGCCGCTTTGCTTGTCGGTATGCTACAAAACCCCTCGCGCTACGACCCCCGCATTTTCGAAGAGCGTGCTCTTCAACGCCGAAACGTGGTGTTGAGCCAGATGAACCGATACCGATTTCTGAGCGAGGAGCAGTTCGTCACTTATAAGCGTAAGCCGATACAACTTGATTTTAGTATCGAAAACCAGAATACGGGTATGGCAGCCTATTTTCGGTCGGTTATTAAAGAGGATATCAAGGCATTTATCAATCAGTATAATGAAGATAATCCGGAAGCAGAGCTAGACCTCTATACGAGCGGATTGCGCATCCAAACGACGATTGATTCACGCATGCAGGCCTATGCCGAAGAGGCTGTAATGACTAACATGCGTGATCAACAGAAGAAGTTTTACGAACACTGGCGCGGCCGGAATCCGTGGGTCCGAAAAAATCCAAAAACCAAAAAATACGAAGAGTTGCCGGGTTTTATTGAAGCCCGAGCGAAGCAGACAACCCGGTATAAACAACTCAAAGCCGAGTATGGCACCGATGAACAGGCGATTTGGCGTGAGATGCGCAAACCCGTCAAGATGCGAGTGTTTGTTTATGGTGGTCGGCGCAATGAGAAAGATACAACCATGAGTTCGCTGGATTCCATCCGGTATTACAAACGGTTGCTCAACACGGGTTTTATGTCGATGGACCCGCGCTATGGCCACGTAAAAGCCTGGGTAGGCGGTATCAATTTCAAACACATGAAGTTCGATCACGTTCGTCAGGGACGCCGGCAACCGGGGTCTACGTTTAAGCCGTTCGTGTACCTCACGGCTATGGATCAGGGATTCGTTACTCCGTGCAGCCACCTGATCGATCAGCCAACTCTTTTTGCCCACGGAGAAGATAATAACGGCGGCCCTCCCTGGCAGCCACAAAATTCGAACGGGAAGTACAGCTATCGAAGCTTGTCGTTACGGGAGGCACTGGGTCAGTCGATCAATACGGTCAGTGCTCAGTTGATCAAGAAAACCCGTTCTGCTGAAGTAATCGAGTATGCGCATAAAATGGGTATTGTCAGTAAGGATTTACCGCAAAACCCAACCCTTTGCCTGGGAACGGGCGACGTTTCGGTCTACGAAATGGTATCCGCTTACTGCGCCTTTGCTAACGGTGGCATTCGCGTACGCCCAATGCTGATTCTACAGATTTCTGACAAAAACGGAAACGTCCTTAAATCGTTTAGTGCCGATGCTAACCAGGTAATCAGCGCAAATCGTGCCTACGAAATGCTTTATCTTATGCGTGGTGCCGTTGAAGAGCCTAATGGCACTGCCCAGCGTCTTCGGACGCAATACAAGCTCCTGGAGGGCGGCAACGAGATTGCCGCTAAAACGGGTACAACATCGAATTACTCAGATGCCTGGTTTATGGGACTGACTCAGCATCTTGTTTCGGGTTTATGGGTTGGTGGCGACGACCGGTCAATCCACTTCCGGAACATCGAGCTTGGCCAGGGTGGTCGGTTGGCGATGCCTGCCTGGGGTATGTATATGCAGAAAATATATGCTGATCCCTCGTTGGCAAAATACCGCCCGGAGCCCTTCCGTAAACCCAACAATTTTAAAATAGATTGTGGCGGTTATCACATCGACTCCTCTCAGCGTTATATTCCGCCCAAAGTCGTGCCAGAGGATCAGGATGAAATTCTGCAATAACAGAGCTTATCAGCAGACGTGCTACGGTTCTTTAGCACAAAAGCATTAACCGTGGCAAGCCTGTTGGCAACTCTAAATAATATCGTTGGGCCAGCAGGATGCTGGCCCTTTTTAATATAATTCAGCAGGCAACCTTTAGGGTATATTGGTTGTTTTGTATAGCCGCCCGTCCATAATTTGGACTCCCGCGATGACATAATTCTATCCCGACCGAGGTAGACGGTCTCTTAATTTATGCCGGAATTCGATTACAAGCAGGAATTAGCCAAAGTACCTCATGAACCGGGCGTTTATCGGTATTTCGATCTGACGGGTGAGGTTATTTATGTTGGTAAAGCGAAAGATCTAAAGAATCGGGTCAGCAGCTATTTCACAAATTCGAAACAGCACGACCGTAAAACCCTTCGTTTAGTCAGTCAGATTCGTAAAATCGAGTTTACGATTGTCCATACGGAATTTGATGCGTTGCTGCTCGAAAACCAGCTCATTAAACGCTATCAGCCCAAATTTAACATTCTGCTTCGCGACGATAAAACGTACCCGTTTGTTTGTGTTACCAACGAGAATTTCCCTCGGGTAATTACAACCCGGCGCATTGATCGCAAACTAGGCACGTTCTACGGCCCATTTGCGAATCTCAAGCCTATGTATACAGTACTGGATATGTTTAGTCAATTGTTTACGATCCGTACCTGTAACTACAACCTTGCGCCCGAAAATATTGAAGCGGGCAAGTATAAAGTCTGTCTTGAGTATCACATCGGGAACTGCAAAGGCCCCTGTGAAGGCAAACAAACGGAGAGCGAATATGATAAAGACATCGAGCAGGTTCATCACATCCTGAAGGGAAACCTGAAACCGGCACAGGACTATTTTAAAAGTCGGATGGTTGAAGCTGCCAATGATCTCGCTTTTGAGCAGGCTCAGCAGTATAAAGACAAGATGGAGGTCATTCAACGGTTTCAGAGCAAATCAACCGTTGTCAATCCTAAAATCGCCGATGCAGATGTGTTCTCCATCGCTTCCGATGAATCAGCGGCTTACATCAATTTTATGAAGGTCGTTAACGGAACAATTGTCCAGGCACACACTGTAGAAATTAAAAAGAAGCTCGACGAAACGGACCCCGATTTACTGGCTATGTTGATCATCGAGTTTAGGGAACAATACGGCAGTCAGGCCAAAGAGATCATTACAAATATTCCGCTGGATGTCGATTTGCAGGCAGAGGTAACCATTCCGCAGATTGGTGATAAGAAAAAACTGCTCGATATGTCGCTCAAGAATGTGCTGTATTTCCGCCGGGAGCGTCAGGAGCGGGCAGCTTCCGAAGCGACAGCCAATGCGAGCAAAAAAGATCGGGTATTGATCCGCTTAAAGCAGGATCTACAGCTGAAAAATTTACCCAACCGCATCGAATGCTTCGATAACTCCAATATTCAGGGAACAAACCCGGTATCGGCGATGGTGTGCTTTATTGGTGGCAAGCCTGCCAATAGAGAGTACCGGCATTTTTCGATCAAAACGGTTGTTGGCCCGAACGACTTTGCGAGTATGTATGAGGTTGTAACACGCCGTTATACACGTGTGCTGGAAGAGCAAACGGATATGCCCGATCTAATTGTGATCGATGGTGGGAAAGGACAACTCAGTGCCGCCTGCGACGCCCTGAAAGCCCTGAATTTATACGGCAAAGTACCCATTATCGGGATTGCCAAACGGCTCGAGGAAATTTATTTCCCGGAGGATAATCTCCCGCTTTATATCGATAAAAAATCAGAGTCGCTTAAGCTTATTCAGCGTATTCGCGATGAAGCTCACCGATTTGCCATTACCTATCACCGCGATAAACGGAGTCGAAACAGCCTGATCAGCGAGCTGGAAAATGTGGAAGGTATTGGCAAGAAAACAGCAGCCAAGCTTCTCAAGCATTTTAAGGGCGTAACTAAAATCCGTGAAGCTTCTATTGACGAAATGGCCGAAGTTGTTGGCAAAGACCGGGCCCACAAACTAAAAAACTATTTTGATACAATTGAGCAGTAAAAAGTAAAGCGGCTGGAGAGCCGCTTACGATTTATTACCTATAGCATAAAAAAGGCGGGGATGACCCGCCTTTTTTATTAGTACTCCCAAAGACCATGTTCGGTTTCCATGAGTTCGTATTCCGTCTGATACGACTTCATCAAGCCCTCTTTGTCGCCATACATACCGACTAAATCAGTATCACCAGGGTTTGCTACTTTCGTAATACGACCGTAGAACAGCCGCAGATCAAACGCATCGGCGAGGTTTTTATGCTGAGCCTGGTTCTGGGGGTTATACCAGATAAATTTCTTTGGATCACTGCGGAACAGCTTGTCCAGATCTTTGTATTTAAAGGTAGCAAGTGGCGTTTCGACACCAGCTGCATTTTTATCGGAAGGCAGGTAAATAGTTACCGTCTGGATATCGTAGTACAAGCGTGAACGCTTACGGTCGAAAATCCAGTCTTCCTTAATTTCCATAATGTTAAACTCTTTGGCAAAGTATTCATCACCAACGGGAACGGCGGCCACTTTAGCTACGGTATCAGCTTTGGGCGGCTCAACTACTGGCGCAACAACTTTTCCTTTTTTGCCTTTTGAGTTCTTTGCGGTCGTTTTTTTCTTCGGTGCGCCCCAGCCATCATCAGCAGGTTGAGCAGCAGCGGCAGCGGCTGGCTTTTTAGCCCCCCAACCATCGTCAGCAGGTTTTGCCGCAGCTTTAGGATCTTTCTTTTTGGCATCACCCCAGCCATCGTTTGCTCCATTGGCAGTCGTTTCGTTACCGAAACCGGCGGCAATTTCTTCAGCCGATAATTGTGGCGCGGAGTTCGGCATGATCATCCGCTGCTGAAACTTCTCTGGCGTCAATTTCGTCGTTACAGAGTCGTTTTCGTAAGCATCGATCAAGCCAGCTTTTAACGCATCGATCAAATATTTCGATATCTCATTGTTCTTGGAGAACATCGATTGATTCTGTTTCTCTTTGAGGTCGATCCGACGCCAAAGAGTTTTCTTCATCATGATATCATTTTCATTGATCGCCCGAACCGACAGCGCGTTTGTGCCGGTGCTTGCTTTCTCCTGCGCCATTGCTCCTCCACCAGCTACCGCCAGTAATGTGGCGGCCACGGCCATCGTTCTAACTTGTTTCATTGTCAAGTATTTGTTTTTGTCCTTCGTTCCTGTTGATAACGAAAGACTACTTTATTTAGTACGATTAATAAAGCGGAACTGTTTGCTGGGGATTACCCATAGGAACATCGCTGATATCCCCTCTGAAATTACGACGCTGAACACCATCAGCCTGTATCGACAAGCGATCACCGGGCTGTATCTCAGCTGCCAGTGAACCAATTGAACCACCGCCTGGGCCTAAATTTACCTGACCAACTTTACGAGTACCTCGTGCCAGAATAACGGTAATGCCTGTTACCCGGAAATTGGCATCATCGGGCGAATAGTTTCGGAAGCTTTCATCAGCCACGGCCGTAACACGCACACTTCGAGCCTGACCAGCAGGTACACCCCGTGGATCACCTGCTTTTGTACCCCCAACGTAAAACTCTAGCGATGGGCGGGGTACTCTGTTTACACGAAAATCATTTTTACCCAGTAAACTTCCGCCATTACTCACATTAAGCGTGACACGGGCAGCGCTGGGGACAATGGTAATTTTGCCTTTTTCGCCAGACTGAATCACCGAAGCTCCATCAGCCGAAAAGCTTGGATTCCATAATGCGCCTAACTGTGGGCTTTGTACACTTAATTTATTAGCACAGCCTAAGTATAACGGTGGAAATGAACCCGATTCAATTTCGTAGGATGGTTTCGCTACGAAATATTCAGCGGTTAACGGTACAGTTTTCAAACCCGCTGGCGTCTGATAAGCAATCGAGCCAGTCAGCGTACGCTTGGACAAACCATTTTTATCATAAGCGCCACCCTGTGCCGTAAACTCAATGATTCCCTGACCATCCTGGATACGAACCGGACCGCCGTTCAGACTCATCCGTGGCTGGATACCCGACGACGAAGCTGCCAGAAACATCTGCCCTTTAAACTTCGTACCAGCAACAACAACTTTGGAATCCATGCTGAGCATGGCCAGGATCTTGTCAAATTTCACATCCTGTGCACCAACTTTACTGGCGAGAAAATCAAGTACTTCACCCTCAATCCGGCGAACATCGGCTTGTTTCTGGCTCAATACGGCCAGTGCTGCTGGTATTGGTGTTTGAGCAAAGTTAAGTTCAGCAAAATCTTTCCGGCGCTGGTCTGGCGACCGATTAGCAATTGGATCGTCTTTGCCATCCATAGCCATCGGAGCGTATTTTGTAGACGAATATTTAGAAATATTTTCTATATATCCGTTCAACTGATCTTTCAATTTGAAAGCGGCTCCTTTACGATTGGTGCCGATCATTACTTGAGCTACACTTTCTTCTTCACTCAGGTTCTTAATATTACCAGACTCATCACGGCCACCACCGGCTTCAACGATCTGGTCTTTCAGTTTATCCATTTCACCGACAATCTCGGTGGTCAATTTCCGAACATCATCGGCCTGTTTGACGATTGCCAGATCGGTTGCCCGATTCCCTGATTTCTCAACCGTCGCCCGGATGTTGTCAAATGTTGACTGGTTAACCTTACTGACAGCCCCTGTTGACTGCTCTAAGCTGTTATTGATTAATACGAATTTTTCCAGAATAGCCGACGTAACCTGCAATGCCAATAACGCGGTCAATACCAGATACATCATCCCGATCATCTTCTGACGGGGTGTCTCTTTAGTGCCTGCCATAAATTATGGTAGAAAACGGGGGTTAGTTATTTGGGTTATAATTTACGGTTTATAGTACCGGTTGTTTACTATTGATACAACCATGAACTACAAACCGTAAACTAGCCAACTGATTTTAGTTACCACGCATGGCAGTTAACATACTGCCGTATACGGTGTTAAGCGACGCCAGATTACCTGTCAGCTTTGCCATTTCGCTCTTGAACTGCTGGGCATCACGGCTAGCATCAGACATATTTTCCATCGCAGTAGTCAGGCTACCATAAAAGGCGTTCATAGCCTTAAGATGTTTATTCGCATCCTGCAATTCCAGTTCGTATACAGCGTTTAGTGCACCCATATTTTTGGTCACTTTCTGGAATTGATCCCGATAATCTTTAGCGTCGGTAGTAGCATCGGCCATTGAGTTCATGGCCGTAATGGCGGTACCATATGACTTATTCATCTCGCTGATCGAGCTTGAAGCAGACTTAACGTTACGAGCGTAATCGTTCGTAGCGACAGTTGCGTCGGTGAGGTCGCTCAGTTTCGAAACAGTATCATTCAAATTGCGAAAGCCTGAACCAAGGCGCTCAAACACATCAGGCGTTACTTTAGCCTGTGCCAGCATCTGGTCCATATTACCTGTCAGACCATTTGCCTGGGGTGCTGGTTTCCGGGCTTCTCCTTTATAATCTTCAGCCAGTTCTGGATAAACGCGCTCCCAGGCATAGCCATCACCCGCCGTAGCAGGATTGGTGAAACTCTGAATAGCGTATAATAAGAAGATAACAACTTCAGTTAACAGACCAGCCGTTAATAGCCAGCCAAATTGTTCGTTGTGAGTAATCTTTGCCCAAGCACCTGCGATTACGACGGCGGCTCCGGCACTATAAATGGTTGGTACTAAACGATCCCAAAAGAAATTCGTGGACTTTTCTGCTGCCATGATAAGCGATTTGGTTGGAATAGGTAACTAACTTTTGTGGTTAAGACTTGTGTACTCTGAGCAATTGAACGCAGACAATCAACACTGGACGTTATTTCTAACGTCCAGTATCCAGCGTTAATTACGAATTAGGCTTTCTTAGCTGACGCTTTTTTGCTGCTTTTACTCTTACTGCTACCACCAACGCGGCCACCACGACCCGATGCAGCACGTCCTTCGAGGTTATCCATTACACAGCGGAAACCTATATACGAACGTTTCTGGTCTTCATATTCGTAGTAACGTGTACCTGTTTCGAGGTAGTAAGCAATGTCTTTCCAGGAACCACCCCGAACAACTTTACGAGGTTCATCGGCATTCTGGTTATCCGGGTTCATATCCCAAACAATGGCGTTTGAGTTATCGGCATAGGCATCCCGGCACCATTCAGCTACGTTACCAGCCATGTTGTATAGACCGTAATCATTTGGGCTGTAGGCTGTGGCAGGAGCGGTATAGGGATAACCATCCGCATCGAAATTACCACGCTGTGGTTTGAAGTTAGCTAAGTAGCAACCTTTCCCATTGGCCACGTAGGGGTTTCCCCAGGGATATTTCGCCCCGCTTTTTCCGCCACGGGCAGCCCATTCCCACTCAGCTTCCGACGGGAGCCGGAACCCGAACGAACGATAGCCACCTTCTTTAGTGCGGAAATCATCGAGTGTGTTGGTACGCCACTGGCAAAAGTGCTTGGCAGCGATCCAGCTTACGCCAACTACCGGATAGGTATCGAAGGCCGGGTGCGCATAATAATGCTCCAGCATCGGGTCACCGTTGTGGTAGGTGAAGTCATTTTTCCAGACAGTTGTATCAGGATAATACTTCGCCATGATTTCCTCCTCCCCTAATACGGAGACAGAGTCGGCCAGCAGTGCATTGACATACTGCCGGTATTCATGGTTCGATATTTCGGCATCGTCCATATAGAACGAACTGATGGTTACCTGCCGGTTCATATTAATTTGAGTAGCCGCCACGTCTTCGTCAGCCTGCCCCATGATAAACGAACCCGAAGGAACCAGCACCATTCCGTATGGAGTTGGTTGCTTCCAACCTTTACGACCTGTGGCCGTAATTTCTCCATTCGTAACACCGACTTCTCCTCCTTTGCCGTCTTTACCACCGAACTTTGACTTAATAAAGCCGCAACCTTGCATCAGCAGAATTACTGCTGCGACCATCACCACCCGGGTTGCGTTGGCTGTAAACCAGTTGTACTTCATCATTATAAGACTTTTTACCTTCTTCTTGTGCGAGACCAGACTAAAAACGAAAATCCGTTTGGTTATTGTATGTAGAATTTTCTTTACGAAGAATTTCTCAAAAACGTTGCTTCATTAATTCACTCAATAGCGCATTTTCACACTTTTTAACTAAACCTACTTTCTTCAAAAATACACTGCTATTCCTAAACTGCCTAACAAGAATACTGCCAAAATGCTAGTCTTTATTATCCGTTGCCAGAAACCTTGAACAATCCTGTTAAATATTAAATTAATACCGAAAGCGAGGAGTCCGTATAATAGGTTTCTTTCGTGGATCGGGCGCCGGGAGTGCATAGCCTATCATAAATTCGTGTGACGTTGCACTTTTAGCACTAGCTCCAAGCACCAGATCAACCGAGTAGCCTACGCGCAATGCGTTGTTTCGCATCAGATTGATGCCAACCGTAGCCATGGCTGCATCCTGGTATCGATAGCCAACACCAGCCCAGATCCGGTTGTCGTACGTGCCCACTAAATTGATGGTTGCCGTTGAGTTCCGTATTCCTCCCAAGGTAGCGTATTGAATCAGAATAGATGGCTGTATGTCAATATCATAGCCTATTCCTAATCGATAGCCAGCGCTCAGATAAGCGCTTGGGTAGAGCGGGTTGGTAGAACGATCAGTACCTATTTGATACGGTGCCTTATTGATGTGATTAACGCTTACGCCAATCCAGTAGTCAGTCGTGTTGTAATAAACGCCAGCACCAATATCCGGCTTAGCCTGTCCGATCCGACCGGTTGGAATCAGCGGATCGCCTGCATCACTTGGTCTAAGCACACCATAGTCGTAGCCTTTATTGAAAAGCCCGGCCTGAACCCCAAATGCCAGTGTACCGCTCTTCAATGCCAATCTATAGGCATAAGATAATTGTACTGATTGATTGTAGTTTGGCCCAACCTTATCATTCAACAGGTAGATGCCTATGCCGCTCTTAATGCGTGCCAGTGGCATGTTGAATGATAAAATCTGGGAGTTCTGAGCTCCTCCCGGATCAGAATTACCCGTTGTCTGATAGCCAAGATACTGGGTTCTCTGCGTGAGTTGTATTCGTGACACTCCCTCTGACCCGGCGGCTGCCGGATTATAATAGAGCGGATTGTACATATACATACTAAGCTGAGGTTCCTGTTGGGCAAAAACCGACTGAGCGGTAAGCATCAGTAGCAGGAAGGCAAAAAAGTAAAAAGTGCGAATCATACAAGCAAAGAAAAAAGAACCTGTGCCAAGGCCTCTTGGCCTATTACGACACGCATCGGTACGTTCGTTGCAACCGTACGATGCAGTTTACAAATAAACGCCGAAACTGCTACTTTATTGAACCAGAAAAATAAAGGTTGGTTGTCGAAAAAGGACCAAAAATGTCCTGATTTCAACAACCAACCTCACAAAAGTGCCAACTGTTTATGAATTGTTAGCCTTTTTAATATACAGATCAAGCGCACCTGTCATTGAAGGAGCGTTTGGCAATGGTGCTTCGATGTCAAGGGTAAGCCCGGCATCTGTCACTGCTTTTGCCGTAGTGGGGCCAAAAGCAGCCATTCGTGTGCCATTCTGCTTAAACTCCGGGAAGTTCGTCATCAGCGATGCTACACCCGATGGACTGAAGAAGGCAATGATATCGTAACTAGTGATATCCAGATCAGACAAATCAGTCGGCACAGTTTCATACATAACTGCCTCCGTAAAATGCAGGCTACTGGTATCCATGAACTCAGGAATATCGTTGCGCCGAATGTTGGAACATGGAAACAGGAACTTCTCGTTCTTGTGTTTCTTGATCAGATCGAACAGCTCGGTCGCGGTTTTTGTGCCGTTAAAAATTTTTCGCTTTCGGATAATGATGTATTTCTGGAGGTAATTAGCCGTCTGTTCCGAAATACAGAAGTATTTCATGTCGGCAGGAACCTCGATACGGCCTTCCTGGCAAATACGAAAGAAATGGTCGATCGCATTCCGGCTGGTAAAAATAATGGCTGTATGATCCAGAATATTGATTTTCTGGCGACGAAAATCTTTAAACGATACACCCTGTATCTGAATAAATGGCCGGAAATCAATCTGAATATTGTACTTGCTGACTAAGTCAAAATAAGGAGATTTTTCGTCGGCAGGGCGGGATTGGGTCACTAGCAGCCGGTTAACCTTCGTCAGCCGGTCTTGGGTGGATTGCATGCTGGTCTCGTTCATTGAATCTCAACTCGTTTCAATAGTCAGTTCTGAGTTTATAGCACTGGCTTATAATTGACCAGAAAACCAACCATAAACCACAACCATAAACTGTAAACCACTCTCACAGCGCGAAACGAAGGCCTATGATGAGTGGAATCAATTCAACGATGCAAAGGTACGAAAATAAATACAGATTTTTGATAGGTTCCTGACTACGGATGACAATGTATAGAAAGGCTAATCGCATCAGGTAAAACACCAGGACGGGCAATAACAGCGCACTTTCAGACCAGGTCATACTAGCCGTGTTGTAGGCAATAACAACTAAAAGTAACGTCAGTGCCGTAAAGAACAGCATCGACGACTGAAGCACCTTGAAAAAATGGATATTAATGATGCTCTGTAGTTTATATAACCCACCAAGCACCTCCAGGGCGATGTATTTACCCATTAGTACAATAAAGGCAAGCCCGCTTAATACGATAAACTCCCCTAACACCGAGCCCAGATTCTGCGCTCCCAACAGGCGCCGGGATACAAATACATCGAGATTACGGCTTTGTACGAATACAATTAAATAAGCAACAACAAAACTTAAATTAAGAATAAACAGCACATTAGTGCTACTCAGAGGCCGATTGATCAAAAAAGACTCCTCCTGCGCCCGAAGTGACAATAAATCACGCAGGCTATAAAATCGAAGAAACGCCCTGTGATAGAATGAAAACAGGAACGCATGGCTTGCTAATAAAAACAGTAAGCCTAAGCCGAAAAAATTATCATAAACCGAAAACGTACGCGGTCGTACACTCAGGTTATCATCACGCAGGACAACCAGTTTCTGCGTAGCTGACTTAGGGTAGCCAATAAACAGGCGTTTGTCATTCAGACCCGGCGCACCATACAGTGTCAGAAAAACTTCCGGCTGGCGATAAACACGATACAGGCTGTCGATACTGAATACTGACCACTCGCCTGCCCGAAGTTTCCGTTTCAGGGATGCGTTGATAAACAGATACCCATCCTGTTTGGTCGAAATAAGAAGATTGTAGTGTCGATTACTTTCCAGGTCGATATAGGTACTTAACGCTGTTTGGTCAGCGTGCTGCTCAACGATATAGGGCACGTATGCTTTAGCGGCCTCATCGTATACCTGAAAATCATCGTGAAAATCATGAACCGGATAATACTGGTTGGCCGGTCCAATTCCTTCTGTGCGGGACTGTGCAAAAACGGCTGTAACAAAGAGTGCCGCACAGAATGTTGAAAGAGCGAAAGAGCGAAAAAATGTCATGGCAGGTACTCGTATCCAGTTTAGCCAGCCTTTTTTCCCTCTATCGCTCTTTTGCACTTTCAACATCCGTTGCGGCACTCTTTATGGCCCGTTAAATCAATTTTTCCCCAATGCCTTCAGCATGGTATCACCAATGAGAGCGGGCGACTCAACAACGTGAATGCCACACTCACGCATGATAGCCATTTTAGCCGATGCGGTATCGTCGGCTCCGCCAACAATCGCTCCGGCGTGTCCCATCCGACGTCCTTTCGGAGCTGTTTGTCCGGCAATAAAACCCACAACAGGTTTGCGGTTGCCGTCGGCCTTAATCCAGCGAGCGGCTTCGGCTTCCATTCCTCCACCAATTTCGCCGATCATGACGATGGCTTCGGTTTCTGGATCGTTCATCAGCAATTCAACAGCCTGCTTGGTTGTTGTGCCAATGATTGGGTCACCCCCAATACCGATCGCTGTGCTTTGCCCTAGACCGGCTTTAGTAAGCTGGTCAACCGCTTCATAGGTCAGTGTTCCTGATTTGGAAACGATACCAATGGTTCCTTTCTTGAAAATGAAGCCGGGCATAATCCCAACTTTACATTCCTCCGCCGTCATAACACCAGGGCAGTTTGGACCAATCAACCGAGTGTCTTTATCGGTAAGGTAGTTTTTCACCGCTACCATATCTTCCGTCGGAATGCCCTCGGTAATGCAGATAATCACCTTGATACCTGCTTCAGCAGCTTCCATAATGGCGTCAGCAGCAAAAGCGGGTGGTACAAAAATGATGGACACATCGGCCTCAGCCTGATCAACAGCTTGCTGAACGGTATTAAAAACGGGCCGATCGAGGTGAGTCTGTCCACCTTTGCCGGGCGTAACTCCACCAACGACATTGGTACCATATTCGATCATCTGCTGAGCATGGAAACTGCCCTCCGAGCCGGTAAAGCCCTGGACGATAACTTTGGAGTCCTTGTTAACTAAAACACTCATGACGGTTAGTAAATCGTTGGCGATGCGATTGAATTTGACACAGGATTAACAGACGACTGAAGAAAGATCTGAACAATTTTCGTCTTTTTTCTTTCGTCTGTTAATCTTGCATCATTGAATAAGTTGGGCAAAAGTAGCCGAATCTTCGTAAATTACGTGATGATTTTTTCGCACATTCTCTCAGGCTCTATTCTGGCCGGAACGGGCGTTGGGGTGTTCTGGCACTTTTTTCAGCGGGTAAGCATATATAATCGGCTTTTATGGGGTTTTTTCTTACTTACCGTTTCGCTGGCGGCCGTGATTGGTATTTTCCATTATGCAGGCAATGAATCGCTTGAGCCTCTTCATCACTCAATGGTCGTTCTATCCGATAGTCTGGGTGTTGTTTGTGCGGTAGTAGGCGTTTGGGGATTACTTAACCGGCGCGTCTATTCGATAACGACTTTTATAACAACCATGCTATTTGGTCTGTTTGTCTTTATCCTTCTACTCCTGCCCGAGGTTCGTATTTTCACGCCAGTCGTGCCATCGCTCGCTATTCTCGTACTGATGCTGCTTGCTGTCTTTTCCTTACTCCAACGCAATAAACGCGGTCTTTGGATTGTTCTGGCGGCTATGATGATGGGGCTTGCAACGAAGGCTCAATCACTGGAATCGTTTTTTCATCCGACCGATTTTTATCATTACGCCAGCGCATTAGCTCTTTGGTTCTTTGGCAAAGCGGCCCAACGGTAACCTGGTTTTATGACAACTGATTGCTTCAGATCATTGGGGACCTGTTTTCTTTAGCCCCGCTTTAACCAATTGGCTCGTCAAACAGTTACCAATCCACAAAACGCAACGAACGTGGATTTACTGGAACTGGCACACGACCCGATCAAGGCAGCAAAGGCAGCCCGGCTCGTGTATATGAACGACACAATGCCCGGTATCAGTCGGCGAAAAACCGGCGATCATTTCACTTATTTTGATGCAAACGGACAGATCATCAGCGACGATGAAACACGGGAGCGTATCCACAAACTGGTTTTGCCCCCAGTCTGGGAACATGTCTGGATTAGCCCGAAAGCGAATGGGCACCTACAGGCAACTGGTATCGACACAAAAAACAGGAAACAATATCGCTATCACGCCAACTGGAACAAGATCCGGAGTGAAACGAAATTTTTTCGAATGGCCGCTTTTGGCGAAGCGCTTCCCAGGCTTCGCGCTCGACTGGATCAGGATTTGGCGCATCGATCGTTGGCTCGCGAAAAAGTAATCGCTATTGCGTTGAGCGTAATGGAACAAACCCTGATTCGGATAGGGAATGCGGCCTATGAAAAAGAATATGGTTCTTATGGCTTAACAACCCTCAAAAACCGGCACGTTAAGGCAGTAGGCAGTGACGTACGATTTAGTTTCAAAGGCAAAAAAGGTATTTATCACGATATTACGCTCCATGACCGGCGATTATCCCGGCTGGTAAAAGCCTGCCGCGATATTCCGGGCAAAGAGCTATTTCAGTATTTCGACGAAGCGGGCAATCGTCACTCCATCGACTCCGGGATGGTGAATGAGTATCTTCATGAAACAATGGGTGACGATTTTTCAGCAAAGGATTTCCGCACCTGGGCCGGAACAGTCAATGCACTTCGGCTGCTCATTGAACTGGAACCTTGCGAATCAGAGAAAGAATTAAAGAAAAACGTTAATACCGTACTCGATGAAGTATCACTGAAACTGGGCAATACGCGCACGGTCTGCCGCAAACATTATGTTCATCCGCAGATTCTGGAATCGTACGAATGCAGGGATTTAAACCCATACATCGAACAAAAAAACCGATTCCGGCAAACGAGTCCTCATGGCCTGGATGGCGCCGAAAAGCTCTTATTAAAATTCCTGAACGATCAGGTCAAGAGCGTTATCAAAGACTCATCAGTTAAATAGACAGTTTACTGATTATCAACCACATAACTTCATTTTACTGCCTTTACCCATTTAGTTTTTTTGCACCGCTGACACGAAGAGTGGTCAACAGATGCGCTAAATGTCTTTACATGACCACACGCACAACAGGCATAATCACCCGGTTGTGGAATGCTTTCTGCATGACGCTTCAATTCATTGGGTAGAATCGGCAATCCGGGCCGGACATCATTTTCTTTAAATGTGAACAAACTGAGCTGACCATTTGGCTCCAGAATAGCCGTGCGCACCTGTCCCAGCTGTTCAACACCTTCTACCCGCAAATCAGAAAATAACTCCTCCAGCCCCAGGTCCTCCTGATCAAAATTCTCGGTTAAAATACAGCCGTTTTCAATCACATAAACGGGTTTGCCTTCCAGAAGGGTTCTAACAGTTTTATTACGGTCACTGATGTATGTTGCCAGTTTGTAGCACCCCATTATCACCAGAAAGACGACTACGGCCGAAGCCAGCGGCACATCATGGTAGAACATGGGATCACCAGCGGCCGAGCCAAGGCCAATCAGCAATACCAGTTCGTAGATAGATAATTGGCGCACCTCCCGCTTCCCCGATACGGTCAAGGCTGCCAACACGACCAAAAACATAAAGACGGTTCGGAACGCAACCTCGCCAAGATACGTCCAGGGAAATTCATGAATAAAAATACGCTCCCAGTCAAACGGCTGAACAGGTTCTGGCTTCATAGTGAAGTGGGAAATAGGTGGTAAGGCTCTAAGCGAAAGTTCTGACTCATTAGCCGATTATTTATTCTCGGGAGCATTGTCCTTTCGCACTTTTATGCTTCGTTTTAGAGCCCACTCTTCAGCTTTGGCGGTTGCAATGGCTATCGCTTTTGACTCATCAGCACCTTCCGTGAGCAAAGCATTGGCAATATCGATGGCTTTGTTGCGCACCGGAGCCATAAAATTCCTGAGTGAGGCAGGGTACTCTTTTTTTGTGTAGGGCATACTGCGTGAGCGTTAGTTAATAAGTTGCCGTTAACTTAATTAACTAACGCTCAATCGAGCAGACTGTTTGTATTTACTGCCCCAGCTCCTGGGAAATGGTACTGCTAAGCCGAAGTAATTCAATTTCAGCCGCTTTAGCATTGAATTCGGCTTCAATTAATCGAGTCTGTGCATCGATGGAGTTCCGCTGTACATCGCGGAATTCAACGAATGTAGAGTTCCCAATCCGGTAGCGATCATACGCAATATCGACGTTCTGATTTGCCAGCTGGTTATTCAATACCTCCAGATTCAACAGTTTCAGGCTATTCTGGTAAGCCTGGAAGGTTTGCGTAAGTGCGAGCTGGAGCTGCAATCGCTGGTTGCTTTCCTGATCTTTAGCAATAACCGTATTGATGCGGGCATTCTGAATTTGTCGCTTCAGGTTATAGCCATTAAAAATTGGAATTGAAGCCGTAATCAGGTAGTTAAGTGACCCCGTACGGCCTGTACTGACCCCAAAACCGCCCTGATTATCCTGAAGCTGATAACTATAGCCTGTCTGTGCCGTAACCAAAGGGAGTTGCTGTGCAGATGCCAGCCGAACATTCAGATCAGCGATCGTGCGGTTCAATACAGCCGAAACCAGCAGCGGGTTATTGGTATTCAGCGACTGCTCAAGCGATGCCAGTTCCAGATTCGGCCGAACAATGATCGTATCACGAACCGCAAACTCGGCGAGTGGTTCACGCACAAGCTGCGTATTCAAGAGGGTTTTTGCATTGCGCAATGACTGCTCCTGCGCAATTAGAGCAGCACTATCGGTATTATAGTCTACCTGAGCACTCAAAAAATCGACTTTCGAGCGCGTACCTACTTCATAGTTGGCACGTGCCAGTTCAAGCCGTTCTCTGGAGATGTCGAGTGCCTGACTAAATGCAATTAACCGCTGCAACTGCCTGACTACGTCGTAATAACTCGTTGCGATACTGGCAACGGTGGCTTCTATATTAGCCCTGGTCGTTACAGAGCTGATCTGCAATATCTGGCTAAGTTGCGTATATGTGGTTGACCGTGCATACCCGTTAAAAACCGTATAGTTCAGGTTCATCGCGAGGTTAGTTGTCCGGTTAAACACACCGTGGACCTCCTGAGGAGGGCGAAGACCATCGAGATACGTTTGCCGAAAGCTCTGTAGGTTACCACTTGTGTTGCCATTAAACAACAGAGAAGGCAGATAACCCGCGTTACCTTTCGAGAAGTTATTACGAGCAATCTGCTCCTGCGACCGGTTAATCTGAATCTGGTAATTCTTGCCTATGGCTTGTTCGATGGCCTGCGAGAGTGTTAATACCTCACCCGGCTGCGGGATAGTAGCAACCGTAAAGGTGCGTTGCTGGGCGCGTTGAATAGCGTTTTGAGGTTGTTGAGCAAGGGCCGAAAAAGGAAGGCAAATAAAAAGAAACCAACTGCTGAGCTTCATTGAATTAAGGTTGACAACGACGATTATGACAAAAATACGAGAATCTGCGATTAGCTGGTTGGGTTATCAACTTTCCTTTAATTTGCATCTTTCCCAATCATCCATCATGAAACACCCTCTTTTCTTAATTTTAGCCTTAATAGCCCTGCTTTCCGGCTGTTCTTCCAGGCAAAAAGCCGACCTGATTGTCATCAACGCCCATGTCTACACGGCCGATTCAAGTTTCTCCGAAGCCGACGCATTTGTCATCAAGGACGGTAAATTCCTGGCCGTCGGTTCGATCAAAACATTAACTGATCAATATTATGCCGATAGTACGGTCAATCTGCACGACCAATCCGTTTATCCGGGTTTCTACGACCCTCACTCCCATTTTCTGGGTCTGGGACAGGTACTTGATCAGGCTGATCTGGTTGGAGCGGAGTCCTACGATGAAGTGATTGATCGCCTGAAAACATTTTACCAGAAACATCCGAATGTTTTATGGCTTTCTGGTCGAGGCTGGGATCAGAATGACTGGCCCGACAAAACATTCCCAACAAAAGAGAAACTGGACGCTGCTTTTCCTAATGTGCCGGTTGCCCTGATGCGGGTAGACGGCCATGCGCTGCTCGTCAATTCAAAAACATTGCGATTAGCCAAAATAACGGCAGGATCGAAGCTGCCCGGCGGAGAAATTATTGTAAAAAATGGCCGGCCTACTGGTGTTTTGGTAGATAATGCCATGCAACTCGTGAAGCGGGTAATTCCACAGCCCGACAATACCGACAAGGCAAGAATGCTGCAGGCAGCCGAGAAAGTCTGTGTTTCGCTCGGGCTTACAACGATTTCAGATGCAGGCATTAGCCCCGCCGAAATTAATCTCATCGATAGCCTGCATAAAGCAGGTAAGCTAAAAATTCGGGATTACGCTATGATTAGCCTCGGCGAACCGAATCTAAATTATTTTCTGAAACGGGGACCTTTTCAGACTGATCGGCTGACCGTTCGATCCTTTAAACTCTATGCCGACGGCGCTTTAGGCTCGCGCGGAGCCTGCCTACGGCGGCCATACAGCGATCGCCCGGAAACAGGTGGATTCCTATTGCTCAGTCCTGGTGAACTGGAACGTGTCACGACCATTCTATACGGAACTGGATTCCAGGCCAATACGCACTGCATCGGCGACTCGGCTAATCACCTCATGCTCGATCTTTACGGAAAGCTGCTAAAAGGCCAGAACGATCGGCGCTGGCGCATTGAACACGCGCAAGTCGTGTCTCCCGACGATGTCCATAAGTTTGGGCAGTATTCAATAATTCCATCGGTACAACCCACTCATGCAACGTCAGATATGTATTGGGCGGGCGAACGGCTGGGGCCAATTCGGGTAAAAGGTGCTTATGCGTTTAAGGATCTGATGACACAAAATAAGCTGATTGCCTTTGGGAGCGATTTCCCCGTAGAAGCGGTCAATCCACTGTTTGGCTTCCACGCGGCTGTTGCGCGGCAGGATGCCAGGAACTTTCCGGCGGGAGGCTACCAGATGGAGAACGCCGTTGATCGTAAATCAGCCCTGCTGGCCATGACCCGCTGGGCAGCCTATGCCTGTTTCGAAGATCAGTTGCGGGGTAGTATTGCCCCCGGCAAACAAGCCGATTTCGTTGTGCTTGACCGCGACATCATGACAGTACCAAATACCCAACTACGCCAGACGAAAGTGAAACAGACCTGGATTGGTGGCGAACGGGTTTATTAGACTACCCCACTTTTATTACCTCATACGTCATTTTATTAAACGAAACCTGATCGCCCGCGCGCCGACCGGCCAATGCCATGCCAATTGGCGACGCGGGCGAAACAGCAAATACCTCCTGTCCACTGACATTGAGTTTGCCAGCGCTGATGCTGATAAAGAACGTTCCTCGATTCGTAATGACCAGACTGCCGGGCTGAACAATCGCATAGTCTTTTTCGCTGTTTATCCGCTCCAATTCCTGTTCCAGACCCAGCGCAATATCGAGCTGGTGCGCGTATCGGTCCCGTTCGATCTGCGCCATAGCACGGCCGGTTTCGTATTTATCACCAGCACTGCTCTTCGATTCCGAATTGGCCGACTCCTGAGCGGCTTCCATTGCCTGTCGGGCTATTTCAATGCGTTGCTGAACATGGCCCCTGCACTGGGCCATTAAATCCTGTCGGAGCTGCTTTGGCGTAAAATCCTGATTCACAATAACTAAAAATAAACAATTATTCTGTAGATGTACATAGCCAGCAACTTGCGTTTGCCTATGCTGGCTCTAGTTAAGAATAATTTTATTGTCAAACGCTAAATAGCGCTGCAGGAAATAATTTTTGAGCCTTTATCTATTAGGCTTTTCGCTTCGAGTCGATTCGTCTGCGATTGGATAGTAAAGGTGCTGTAGCTATACCTATGTGCGCCGTTACCACTCCACTATTTTAATAGATTTCTCCAAACAACCACCGTTGCTTTTGGCTTATAAAACCAAGTACAACCAACAGCAACGTTATGGAAGCAAAAATTCCCCCTCAGCATCAGGATCTCCAGCCGGGGATTGAAGCGGAACTGGATCCACAGCCGAAGGTAATTCGGCATCTGTACAAAGGAGCGAACAAATTGAAAGACAAGGTCGCACTCATTACGGGCGGTGACTCCGGCATTGGCCGGGCGGTGGCCGTGCATTTTGCCCGCGAGGGTGCCGATGTAGCCATATCCTATACGCCCCGAGAGGAAGAAGACGCGCAGAAAACCAAAGAACTGGTTGAGGCAGAAGGTCGTAGATGCCTGCTACTACCGGGCGATATCCGTCAGGAAGTTTATTGTAAGCAGATTGTTGAGGATACGGTCCAGCAATTGGGCAAGCTCAACATTCTGGTCAATAATGCGGGCTTGCAGTTGCAGCACCAAACGCTCGAAGAAGAGCGTGATGAAGACCTGCTGGCAACCTATGAAACCAATATATATTCGTTTTTTAGAGTCACAAAAGCGGCCGAACCACACTTGCATAAAGGGGACTGCATTATCAATACCACATCGGTTACTGCCTATCAGGGGCGGGCCGATTTGTTGGAGTATTCATCTACGAAAGGGGCCATTATGACCTTCACGCGGGCCTTGTCCAGCAATCTGATCACCAAAGGTATTCGTGTCAATGGTGTTGCCCCTGGCCCAATCTGGACTCCGCTCAACCCGTCGTCGGTCAGCGCAAAAGAAGTGGCGCAGTTTGGTAAGGCTGTACCCATGAAGCGCCCCGGCCAACCTAGTGAAGTGGCACCAGCCTATGTTTTTCTGGCCTCAGAAGATGCCTCATACATTACCGGACAGGTTCTTCACCCCAATGGCGGTACGATTGTCAATGGCTGATATAACAAGGCGTGAGCGCATCGACTTGATGAATGAGAATAGGTCAGTCTCATTCATCAGGTCCTGCTCCTAATTCTTCAAAAATATGGAACAAATGGAAATTAAAACCAAGCCTCAGCATCAGAATGCGCAGCCAGGTTTGGAATATGAAATGGATCCTCAACCGATTTACATTCGGGACAATTATCAGGGAGCCGATAAGCTGAAAGATAAAGTTGCGGTCATCACTGGCGGTGATTCGGGCATTGGCCGGGCAGTAGCCATTTATTTTGCCCGCGAAGGCGCTGATTTGGCACTTATTTATCATCCGCGCGAAGATGTAGATGCTCTGAAGACAAAATCACTTGTCGAGGCTGAAGGGCGTCGGTGTCTGTTAATTCCGGGGGATTTAAAACAAATTGCCTTTATCCGGGACGCCGTCGGCAAAATCATAAGCACCTATAATCGGGTGAATATTCTGGTCAATAATGCCGCAAATCATGTTGAGCAAAAAGAGTTTAGCGGCATTTCGGACCAGCAGATGCGCGAGACGTTCGAGCTCAATATTCTGGCCATGTTTCGATTAACGAAAAACCTACTGCCACACATGGGTGCATACGACTGCATCATCAACACGACATCGGTGGTATCGTACCGGGGTAGCGAATCGCTGATCGATTATGCTTCGACCAAAGGGGCCGTAACAGCGTTTACCCGGTCTTTGTCGCAGAATCTGGTGGAGCGAAACATTCGTGTCAATGCTGTAGCGCCCGGCCCTATCTGGACCCCGTTGATTGTAGCAACCAAAACACTGGAAGAGGTTGAGAAATTTGGAAAAGATACGCCTATGGAACGCCCTGGCCAACCTGCCGAACTGGCTCCAGCCTACGTGTTTCTGGCATCAGAGGATGCGTCCTATTTTACGGGACAGGTGATTCACGTCAATGGTGGCGAGGTGATCAACTCCTGATCTGGCAGGCGATTTTTGTGCAGCGGCCTACCGAACAAAACGACTTTAAACTCCGTCATTTTGTTCGATGGGCCGCTGTAGTTCTCTGATTAGTAGTAGTAGTCCTTTTGCTAATCGGGCAACCACAAACGATCATTTTACTGTAAAATCGGAGTCTTTCAGGCCTTTATTAATCTTTACGTTGTCAACGGTCATCGTCATTGGGCCGCGTGGCGACTGTTGCGCGATCGTCATCGGGAATTTGATACCACTAACCTCTTTATAGTCCGAGTAAACCGATGTCATTGTCATTTCGCCCCGTGCATTTTTGGTCGTAGTAACAGACTGCACTTTCAGGCCAGTAGTAGCATCGAAATTATCGGTCCAGGTAGCTGAGCCATCAGCCGTTGTATGGCTTAGCTTATACGTGTCTTTACTATCTATTTTTTCTGGCCCAACAACTGTCGATTTCACCCCATTTTCAGCATAATGCAGTTCCGGGAAAATCACGTTCATCACAGTCATCTGCTGCGCGGCCGGGCCTTCGAGCGTTGTACTATTGCCCTGCATACCGCCCATAACGATCTTTGAGCCATCGCCGGTTTGTTTCATCACTTCCATTCCATTGGCGTTTATGACCATCGAGAATTTGTTAGGCAGCTTCTGCTTTCGGGTAATCATTATAGCGCCCATTTGCCCTTCGCTCGACATACTGGTGGTCACATCAGTCACTTTGGCAAGCGCATCTTTGCCACCAATGGCCGTAATGTATTTGTCTAAAACCTCCTCAGCAGTCGGAGTCGTCTGGGCAGTTGCCCGATAGTAAAGCAGCGGCAATACGAGTAGGGTTACGAGCAGTCTTCTCATGATAAGTCTGGGTTAACGATTTTTACCAAATGTAATGGATCACAAACAGATCAACAAGCTACTGATTCTGTGTGTCAGTCGCTTAGCGCATCACCATAAACTCAGCCAGATAAACCAGCGCTCCAGCTATATAGCCGATCAGGGCAAGCCAGCTGATTTTACGTAAATACCAGCCAAACTCCAGTCGTTCCAGCCCCATAACGGCGACCCCGGCTGCCGAGCCAATCACCAGAATGCTACCTCCCGTTCCGGCACAATACGCCAGAAATTCCCACAGTTTGTTATCTGTCGGATAGGTCTGCATATCATACATACCCATTGCTGCGGCAACAATCGGCACATTGTCGACTACGGCGGAAGCCAGACCAATTAGTAGAACAATTACATCAAGGTTACCAATCGACTGATTCAATGATTCGGCCAGATTGCGTAAAATGCCGGTTGTTTCAAGTGAGCCAACGGCCAGAAGAATCCCCAGAAAAAACAGAATACTTGGCGTATCGATACGGCTCAGCGCATAGGCCGGGGTAAACTTCTGGCGTTCGGCCTCATCCTTATCACTATGCAGCACTTCAGAAACCACCCAGATCACGCCCAATACAAGCATCATGCCCATATAAGGAGGTAAGTGGGTAATGGTCTTAAAAATAGGAACATAAAGCATTCCACCCAGGCCAACAGACAGCATGATCCGGCGATCTCGGCGGGCCGCTGTCGTCACGTAGGGGCGGCTGATCCCCTTCGCGGCTGTCGATACGGTAGCCTGTTCTTCGGGTTTATACCGAAATGTTAAAATCCCCAGTGGAACAAGCAGCGAGACTAAACTGGGCAACAGCAACGAACTAATTATTCGGGTAGTGGTTATTTGCCCACCAATCCAGAGCATTGTTGTTGTCACATCACCAATGGGAGACCAGGCTCCGCCCGCATTGGCCGCAACGATAATCATACCTGCCATAATTTGCCGTTGCCCAACGTTGCGGATCAATTTACGCGACACGGATACCATCACGATGGCGGATGTAAGATTATCTAACAGGGCAGACAGGAAAAAGGTCAACAGGCTGATAATCCAGAAAAGAACGCGGGTATTACGGCTGGCAATACGGTCGGTGATGAGCGTAAAGCCGTCGTGCGCATCGATCAACTCGACAACAGTCATGGCGCCGAGCAGGAAAAATAATATTTCGGCGACGCTGGCCAGATGCTCACTCAGGTGGTGAACAACGACTTCGGCATTCGGAGCCATCAAGGCATAAACAGCCCAGCAAACAACTCCAGTAATCAATGCTGTGGCTGTTTTATTAATTTTAACCGGATGTTCAAGTGTGATCAGCACATAACCGACAACAAAAAGAAGGATAAGTGTTAACGTCATAATGGGAATTTCAAAGTCATATTAACTGTTTTACAGTCAACTACTGTTTGCCTGAACCGCCAGCCTGTTCATCACGTACAAATCAGCGCCTGATGCCTACATTCATTATTCGTGTTTCTTCACTTGGCCCCGATGGCATGGCCCTGTTTCCCTTTATTCTGGTTCGTAAGCCTAACCCTGGGCCTGTGTTGCTCAATCACGAACGAATTCACCTGCGCCAGCAGGCTGAACTGGGCATCTTGCTTTTCTACATCTGGTACTCACTCGAATACCTTATCCGGCGATTTCAATACCGCACTCATTATACAGCTTATCGAAATATCAGCTTCGAACGGGAAGCATTCGCGAATGAACAAAACCTGATTTACCTAAAGAATCGCCCGTTCTGGACATTCCGACGATACATAGTGAATAAGTAGGTCCGGCTACCCGAACATCATTCATTAGGAAGTACAGGTTTTTGACCGAGTCCACCCACTACCATAACGATCAGTGAAAGCACGATGACAAGTATTGGAATTCCATCCCGGAAACCAATTACCCGCATATCCTGGGGAATGTTGAGGTAAAGTAGAATGGTGATCAAACCACGCGGAGCAATCCAGAGAAGTGGCTTCATCGGCCCCTGATAAGTCAGGCGGAGCGTGATCCACCGCCAGCCAATAATGACTGCAACAAATATGGCACTCACGATCAGTGCATCCCTATCCAGTAATTCACCGGGTACGGCGGCATAGCCCAGAATCAAAAAGAAGAACGTGCGGACAACAAATGCACCTTCAGCCGTAAGATTTTTGAGCTGATCCAGTTCCTTCTCGAACAGGTCATTTTTTAGAATCTGGCTTAACTGGCCGCGAATAAACAATTCGGTATTATTCAAAAACAGGCCGAAAATCAGGATCAATAACAAGGACGACAAATGGTTGATTTCGGCAATGGCATAAACCAGAAAGAGTACCGATATGATCGGCAGGAATTTGATCCGATGGTTGATCCGTCCAATCAGATACAGCAACAGAAAGCAGCACCCTAACGATAGCAACGCCATAATGAGCATATCGCGGGCAAAAAACCAGACGGCACCCCATATCGAATCCCGGCTGAGCAACAAAAAATTAAATACTAAGACCCCAATTATTCCCGCAAAAGCGGATTCATAAACGACAAACTCGCCCTGCCCATACGATATATTCGATATGCTTGGAATAACAACCGCGCTGCTGATGATTGAGAACGGCAGGGCGGCAATTAAACAATGATAAAAGGAATCGTTCAGCAATAGGTATAAAACACTGGCCAACAGGAGGGTAATACCCGCTACCGATAATACGGATGCAACCAGCGTACGACGAATAACACTCAGTTTTTCCCGATGCAATTCCAGATCAAGGCCATTTTCAAGTACAATCAGAATCAAACCCAATGTGCCGAGCGTCGGCAGGATTGTATTGACAAACGGAACCTGAACCCCAAAGTAATTAGTCGCCTGTCGGGTTATTCCACCTAATAATAAGAGCAACAATACCGAAGGCGTTCGGAACCGGCTGCTGAACAGGTCAAACGCGTAGGAAATTAAAACGGATAAGCTCAGAACAATAATGAGAATCGAAGAATCCATTCGGCAAGATAAAAAGCAGTTTTCAGTTTACGGTTTATCATCGGTAGTTAAACCCGTATCTGACGCTAAAAACCAGTAACTGGCCGCTCGAAATCTACACTAAATCAGTTGCGATTTTTGCCGACAGCAAACAGAGTGGAATACCACCTCCCGGATGAACGCTGCCACCCACAAAATAGAGATTCTTAAACTGCCGGGAGAAATTGGCATGGCGCAAAAACGCAGCAAACCGGCTATTGCTGCTATTCCCGTATAAGGCGCCCTGCGTTGATGAGGTTCGGGCTTCAATACTTCGCGGGTCCAGTATCGATTCCGTTTCAATAAGCGAGCTAACATCTGTGCCCAGCATATGACTAAGTTTCTGCACAATACGTTGTCGGGTCCGGGCAATGATAGCATCCCAGTCCTGGCCGGTGTTGTTTGGCACGTTTAGCAGGATAAACCAGTTTTCGCAGCCTGCCGGCGCATCATCAGGGTTAAGTTTCGCGCTACAGTTCAGATAAATGGTTGGGTCGTCGGGTACCTGATTCTGCCCGAATAAGGCATTGAATTCGGCCCGATAATCGGTACTAAAGACTATATTGTGCAACCCCAGTTCGGTAAACTGTTGCTTGATACCCCAATAAAAAATTAAGCCCGAACTCGATTTAGGTTGGCGTAGAATTCGCTCAGGTTGTCGGGCATTCGGCAGGAGTTTCCGGAATGTACTGACAATGTCCATATTAGAAACGACAACACTAACCTCGCTTCCAATTGAGTTGCTAGTAGCTATTTCCTGATTCAGAAGGCGACCAGCCTGTGAGGTGAATTTAATAGCCACGGCGAGTTTACCCTTCGTTACAATTTCTGTAACATAAGTATTGTAGTGGAAACGCACGCCCAATTCTTCGGCCAGTTTCAGCAAACTATTGGTGATACTAATCATACCCCCTTTCGGGAAGAAAGCCCCGATGTTGTATTCCAGATGCGGAATAATATTCATCGTTGCTGGCGTCTGATACGGATCTGAACCGTTATAAGTAGCGTATCGATTAAATAACTGCACCAGCCTGGGGTGATCAAACCGACGTTCATTTGCCCCGTTCATGGTCCCAAAAACACCGAGTCTGGGTAGATTAAGATAACCAATCAGCGCGTCACGATTGAACCAGGTCGACAGTTTATGGAGTGATCGATGCAGAAATAATTTCTCCGTTACCGCATATTTTCGGGCACTGGCTTCTAAGTGCTGGTGTAAATGCATGGCTGGTTCACCAAATACGGTTTCGATCTCTTTACCAAATCGATCAAGATCGGCCCAGGCAGTCAGGCGCGTGTTGTCATCCCAGAAATAGCGACAGGTCTCGTCAAGGCGGGTGTACTCAAAATAATCGGCGGGATTTCGGCCAGCGAGTTTGAATAGTTCATCTACTAAATGCGGCATCGTAAAAAGCGACGGACCAGCGTCGAAGCGGTACGATTGTCCGTCGGGTGTTACGTCTTCGAAACCAGACAATTTACCGCCCGCATAGGCATTAGCCTCGACTACATCGACCTCATAACCCTTCACGGCCAATCGGATGGCGCTGGCAATCCCGGCGATTCCGGCCCCAATGACCGCAGCTTTCTTAGTCACAACGGATTATCAGTAAGCAGTTTCCAGACGAAAAACTGCCTGTACTAACTTACTGTCTGGCGTAGTAATATAGATTCACCGACGAAGCACTAGCCAGTTCGCTAATGGTAAAAAAGCCTTTTCCGTCTTTGTCGAAGCAAATGGCTTCGCCCTGCGGTTCCATGCGCGATGTCAATAGCGATCGGGTACCTTTTTGCAACGCATCAGCGACAGTTTGGCCGGATGTACGTTTCCAATAAAAAATACCGGTATATGTACGGACTAAAATCTCACCACCATCGGGCGAAATGGCCGCACTCGTTACGTAGCCCGCCAGTCCATCGCCAAAGGATGGCAGCTCGCCATAGGTCTGAAGTGTGGTAACCTGGTTAATATCCTGTGGATACGGAAGCCGATACAGATGGACTTTTTCTTCCCGTTTGGAGATTATCCATGTATCACGGGTTTGAGGATCGACAATGAATGCTTCAGCATCGCGAGGTCCGTCAGGGTATTTGTAATTAATCCGTTCAACCTGTCCGATTGTCTCCTGCAAATTAGCCGGTTCGATAAACCGATATAGCACGCTGGTTGGCCGCTGGGCGTTGTTGTCGCCAATGTCGGCAATATATATGTAATTTTTCCCATCCTGAGGGCCGGGGCCTATAGTCATATCCTCCCAATCGATGTTGGTCGTGTTCGGAATACTCATTTTCCCCTTCAGCTTGCCATCATACCCCAGCAAAGCTAATTCGGCCGGGCTACCGCTATCCTGTTCAATCCAGAGATTACCGGGTTGAGTACGGCTATCGGCCAGGCCGGATGCTTCGTTAATCTGACCCGGAGTAACAGGTGTCGATGTAGGGTTACTACTAAAATTACCCGCATCAGGAGTAACACCTATAGTACAGGAAACGACAGTTAGTGTACCAAGAACTAAAAGGACTATGCGCATGAATGATTTCCGGTTGATTCAGTCGCCAAAGTAACGAAAGAAGCGACGGAATAAGTCTTTAATTTGAGGAAGAGGGCAGTAATATCCTGAAAGTAGCTCCCTGACCCGGTCGTCCATCGGCCGTGATGTACCCTTTGTGATTCTCGACAACCTTCTGAACAATAGCCAATCCAATACCTGTTCCCTGGTATTCGCTGCGCCCATGCAGGCGTTGGAATACCTGAAAAATCCGTTCAGCGTAGTGTGGGTCAAAACCAATTCCATTATCAGTCAATTCGATGGCATGAAACAGTTGGTTGTTCTCAGGAGGAGATATGGGCAGACCCGACTCGCGCCCACGAAGCACGCTCGAACTGATCGTAATTTCCGGGATTCGATCGACTTGTGCAAACTTCAGGGAGTTACTGATCAGATTCTGAAACAACTGGCGCAACTGAGCAATATCACCCATAATGAGGGGGAGTTGCCCTACGGTTACAACGGCTTTTTTTTCTGTTATAAACGTTTCCAGATCAATCAACACCTCCGCTACAACACTATTCAGATGAACTGGCTTATGTTCCTCTCGCTTAGCCGAAACGCGGGAGTAAGCCAGTACATCCTTGATCAGTACCTGCATACGGGCAGCAGCCGACTGCATCCGTTGGATCATATCAGCCCCCGAATCGCCAATAAGTGGCGCATATTGGGCCTTAATAATATCGCCAAATGCCTGAATCTTACGCAGTGGTTCCTGAAGGTCATGGCTGGCGACGTAGGCAAACTGCTCCAGGTTACGGTTCGACCGTTGAAGCTCTATAACCGATGTTTCCAGTTGCTGCTGAAGTTGTTTGAGCGATGTATAATCGCCAAAGGTTACCAGTACTTCATCGCCCATTTTGGTGGACATAATATCAAGCCAGGCATCGATTCCGCCACCATCGTAATGAAAATCGAACCGCTGTGGCTCACCGGTTTGATAGGTTTTATTATAAAGTTCAAACAGGCCGTTATTTTTATAATCAGGGAACCACGTGCTTCCTAATGCCCCCATAACCGATTCGGGATCCTGGCCAACATAAGACGCTAGTTGCCGGTTGGCTACCCGAAACCGAAAATCAATGACATTCCCCGTTTTGTCACGTACTGGACTAAAGAGAAAAATACCGGTTTGCGATGTATCGATTACGGTCTGCAATTCAGCCCGTGATCGTTCGAGTTCCTGCTGGGCCCGCTTCAAATCAGTAATATACTGGAAGACAGTGAGTACATCATTTTCCTGCCTGACCATCGTAATTTCAGCCCACAGATCGACACCGTCGTCCGAAAAATGATGTTCATACTGCTGCGTCTCACCCGTTTTGAGCACAATCCTTAACCGATCAAAGAGTCCCTTCTGCGCTGCCATTGGAAACAGCGTGTTTCCCTGCATATATTCCAGTGTTCGACTGGTGGCGGTGGCCGCTACCGGATTCGCCAGCTTATACCGAAAATCGATCACTTCGTTGCTTTCATCCCGTATGGGTTCATAGAGTACGAGTGCAGTCGGTGAATTATTGATCACCGTTTGAAGCAGGTCGGCCGTTTGGCTGATCTGCTGTTGGGCCCGCTTGGCTTCCGATATATCTGAAAACGTAACGACAAAACCATCGCCCAATTTCAGGGCCGAAACGGCAACCCAGAAATCAAGTCCGTCATAACCATAATACGTTTCCATACTGGTACGCTCACCCGTCTCGACGGTGTGAATGTACATTTCCATCATACCCGACTTCGCATTGCCAGGAAAGATTGACAACATGGATTGCCCCATCATATCGTCGGGCGATCGGCCGCTTAACAGACTGGCAGCTTTGTTGAGCGCAATGAACTTAAAGTCTGTAATTACCCCGAATTCGTCCCGAATGGATTCAAAGGCCATGATACCATTGGTCGAATTATCGAGTACACTGTTGAGCAAATCAGCCTGTCGTTTGTTTTCGGCAGCGGCATCTTCAATGACCTGTTTTACGCGTTTACTCTCTGTAATGTCGGTGTAGGTAATGACGAGTCCGTTACCAAACGGAGCCAGGGCCATATCGTACCAGACATCACCGTGTAAACTCTGACTATGCTGAGGATCGCCGGTTTCGGTTACGTTACAGTACTGATCGAATAAATCTGTCTGCTGGAGATCCGGAAATACCTGTAAAGCCCGTTTACCAACAATATCGTTTGCGTCAAGTCCACGGATATCAGCCCCGGCTTTATTGATCACGGTCACAACAAAATCGATAATCTTTCCGGGTAAGCCATCCGGTGCAGTTTCTCTGATGGCCTCCATCGCCTTTATACCATTTGGCGAGCTGTTCAAAACGCTGTTGAGTAGATCAGACAGGCGCTTATACCGCAATAAATCCTGCTTTTGCTGCGTGATATTGACTCCCGTTACCACGCATCCATCACCGAGTTTTGTAATGGCCGTATCATACCATTCCTGAACATCCGGGTAGTAATGCTGAGCCCAAACGGGCTTTCCGGTTTCAATAACCTGGCAAAAGAGGTTAAACTGGCCTGTCTCCCGCGAACTGGGGCGAAACCCCAGCAAGGTGTTGCCCAGCACTTCTTTGCCATACCGATCCATAACATCCTGTCGACCAGCCGGATTGGCCAGTCTAACCCGAAAATCCTGAATTTGGCCTGTGGTATCACGAATCGCTTCGTAAACAAAAACATTATTGAGCGAAGTATCCAGTATCGTTTGCAGCAATTCCGTCTGAGACTGCTTTTCCTGCTCAGCCGCTTTTAACGATGAAATGTCGCGGGTGACGCTGAGAACACCATCGCCCAATTTAGACCGGCTTATCAGATACCAGCTATTCAGTGTACTATTGAAATACGTATCTTCAATGGGTTGGCCCGTTTCGTATAGGACACACATTTTCTTAAAAATCTGTGCCATATACACCTGATCGTGCTGGTTATCGCCCAACAGGAGCGTCCCAATACTAACCTGATATTTGCCCTGGCTATACTCCTCCGCTTTTTTATTTACATAATCAATTCGAAAATCAACAAGCTGATTGTTCTTATCACGGATCGTTTTCATCCAGATCACTGCATCGGGCAATGCATCAAGAAGCTGAGAGAACTGGATATCGGGAGATTTATCGGTTAGCATTCTCGGCAAAAGCAATTTTTCGATAAAGGTCTGATAGCTAACCGAATACACATTCTATAGCAGTAAAAGCAGTTGTCAGGCAGCTTTCATCAAACCTGCTACCAGCCTAAGCAATCAGCGAATATACGTAATTTATGACGTAAAAATCATCCAAGTAACCGGACACTCCAATAGAACCATTATCCTGAACAATGGTAGCTGATTTTGGCGTATCTTTAGTGCTTGTGTTACCTTGAAACAACTTTCCTCTTATGCTTCACAACCTGACTACTCGTCGAAAACGTGTTCGACTTCTACTGGTACTTTCGGTCGTAATTCCGCTTGCCGGACGCGCACAGGACAACCCAACCTACCAGACCCCTCCCAAAGCCCTGGCCGATCTGGTGACCGTTCCCCCCACGCCTACTGTCAGTATGTCGGGCAAGGGCGATGTCATGCTCATTCTCGAACAGGCCTCTGCACCAGGAATTGCCGAGCTGGCTCAACCCGAGTTCAAACTGGCTGGCCTACGCCTGAATCCGGCAAATAATGGACCCAGCCGGGCGCGTTACATAACCGGCCTCAAAATCAAAAAACTGACAGATAAAGATGAAAAAACCATTACCGGCCTTCCGGCAAATCCACTCATCAGTTATGTACAGTGGTCGCCCGACGAGACTAAAATAGCCTTTACCAATTCAACCGATACCCGTATCGATCTGTACGTTGCCGATGTAACGACGGCTGCGGCCCAGAAAATTGGCACAATTGCCCTCAACGCAACCCTCGGAACACCCTATCACTGGGTATCGGACAGCAAAAACCTGATCGTTAAGAGTATTCCGGCCGGGCGCGGGTCTGCGCCCGAAATCAGCCGCGTACCGAGCAGTCCGACAACGCAGGAAAACGTCGGTGGCAAACGCGGTCAGGCACCCACGTACCAGGATTTGCTCAAAAACCCGTCCGACGAGCGACAATTTGCCTACTACACCACAGCACAAGTGGTTCGGCTGGGTCTGGACGGAACAACGACAAACATTGGCCAGCCGGGAATCATTCTCTCCGCCGATCCGGCACCAAATGGTCAGTACGTACTGATCGAAACGGTTCATACTCCCTTCTCGTACCTGGTTCCGGTCTATCGGTTTCCGCTGAAAACGGAGGTTTATGCGATTGCTGGCTCGCTGGTAAAGACACTCAACGACGGCCCATTGCAGGAAACCGTTGCATACAGCCCCGATGGTGCTCCCAATGGCCCACGTGAGTTTGCCTGGCGGGCCGATGCTCCAGCTTCGGTCTATTACACAGTAGCTCAGGATAATGGCGATCCTAAAGTAAAAGCAGACATCCGGGACAAGGTCTTTCTGACAGAAGCTCCCTTCTCGGCACAACCCAAAGAGATTTACGCAGCTCAGTTCCGGTTCGAAGGCTTCGAATGGGGGAATGAATCGACCGCCCTGGCCAATGAACGCTGGTGGCAGAACCGCAAGACAATTACCAAAATTGTTAATCCGGCAACCTGGCAAACGTCCGTTCTGTTTGATCGGTCATACGAAGATCGTTACACAAATCCTGGTCAACCCGACACGAAGCAGAATCAATATGGTCGCGACGTATTAAATCTATTGCCTAGCGGGGAGTTGATTATGTTGAACGGACTAGGTGCATCGCCCGAAGGGGACCGTCCCTTTGTGAGCCTGCTCAACCTGAAAACGAAGCAAAATCGTGAGCTCTGGCGGTCGGCGGCTCCTTATTTTGAGCGCCCCATTGCCGTACTGGATGCCACTCGACAAGTGATCTTAACCACTCGCGAAACGCCCGATGAAAACCCGAACTATTTCGTCAGGAACCTAAAAGCCCGCATTGCTCCAGTTCAGGTAACATTCTTCCCTCACCCCTATCCGCAACTGAAAGGGATTCAAAAACAACAGCTTCGCTATAAGCGCTCAGATGGCGTAGACCTGACTGCCACGCTTTATCTGCCTGTTGGCTACAAGAAAGAACAAGGTCCACTACCGACCTTCCTGTGGGCCTACCCTGCCGAGTTCAAGAGCAAGGATGCCGCCAGTCAGGTATCCGGCTCGCCCTATCAGTTTAACCGGATCAGTTACTGGGGTGCGGCTGCGTTCGTAACAATGGGCTATGCCATTCTGGACAACGCCAGCATTCCCATTGTGGGCGAGGGTGATAAAGAACCGAACGACACCTACATTGAGCAGTTGGTAGCCAGTGCCAAAGCGGCTATTGATGAAGGTGTTCGGCTAGGTGTGGTCGACTCAAGCCGTGTGGGTGTGGGCGGCCATTCATACGGTGCGTTCATGACAGCCAATCTCCTGACTCACAGCAAATTATTCAAAGGTGGCATTGCCCGCAGTGGTGCTTACAATCGTACACTGACCCCATTTGGGTTCCAGAACGAACAACGTAGCTATTGGCAGGCTCCGGAGGTGTATAACAAAATGTCGCCGTTTATGAATGCCGACAAGATGAAGACTCCCCTATTGCTTGTTCATGGTGAAGCGGATAATAACACAGGGACGTTCCCGATTCAGTCGGAGCGCTATTATAATGCGCTAAAAGGCTTTGGCGCAACCACGCGGTTAGTATTCCTGCCTTATGAGAGTCACGGCTACACGGCCAAAGAATCGTTACTGCACATGCTTTGGGAAATGAACGGCTGGCTCGACAAATACGTCAAAAACCCAGCCGCTGCCGGACAGGGCAACAAAGCGGGGAAAGTTGGCGGAGGAAAATAAGCTACAACTAAATTCTGACGATGGCCGATCCGTCAATTGACCATTAATAGAATGACTAAAATGAATGACGGCTTCGGTCCATGTTTGCATGCGCCGAAGCCGTCATTTTTGCACGCACATTCACCTCTCCGGCAAATGACTGATGGCGCAGCGAGCGTAATCTGCGCCAACCAATGCGCGTCAGGCAGAAGCTCAAACAGAACTACTGACAATCCAGTGACCGATGCCTGATTAACGTATCGTATAAACTTAGTTGGTACGGTAAATCTTTAGGAATAGTGCCTTTGCACTCATTGCACCTTGTAACGGGTCCTGGCTTACCTTTCACTAAGAAACACCGTTGTGAATCAAGCAGGTAAAAGCCTCTTCTTTACATTTGCCTGTCATATGCGCCTAAAAGATAAACTTCCCCTCAGTTACCTTCTATTTACAAGCAGGGGCCGTATCAAACGAGCCACCTACTGGATCGTCTCCGCCTTTATCTGGAGTACGTTCTATGTGCTGCATACGTTACTAAACGATTTCATAGGCGAAGGAGCGACTTATGCACTCTATCCGCTTCTGATCGGATCGCTGTTCGCTACAGCCACCAAACGGCTGCATGATACAAACCGCTCTGGCTACTGGCTGCTTATGGTTTTAATTCCGGTTCTTGGCCCAATCTGGCTGATCTATCAACTGGGATTTAAAAAGGGGGATTCACAGAAAAACAAGTTCGGAACGGTTCCCGACGAAGCCGCCGATTATTTCAAAAACGATACCGGTCTGACAGATTCGCATCTCAAACCCCAGGAACGCGTTATCAACGACGTCACTCAGCTCAATCCGGTTGTTGTGGCGGAGGTCTTTCGGCCTAAATCTGTAGCGGAGTTGCAGGAACGGCTCCGTATGACTACGGGACCCGTATCAGTGGGCGGTGGACGGTTCAGTATGGGTGGGCAAACGGCAAGTCCAAAAAGCCTGCACATCGATATGCGTGGTCTGAATCAGGTCATTCATTTCTCGAAAGATGATCGCATCATTCAAGTGCAGGCTGGCATCCGGTGGTGCGACATCCAGCGCTACATTGATCCCCACGATCTGAGCATCAAAATCATGCAGACCTATGCCAATTTTACCGTTGGCGGAGCACTGAGTGTAAACTGTCATGGCCGATACATGGGGCACGGCCCACTCATTCTGGCCGTTCGTTCCATTGAAATTGTGCTGGCCGATGGGTCGCTTGTTCAGGCCAGCCGTACCGAAAATCCGGACGTATTCTTCGGCACTATTGGCGGCTATAACGGGCTGGGAATTATTGTAGCTGTCGAACTAGATCTCGAAGATAATCTGGCCGTTCGGCGTGACCACTACAAACTGGCTCGTTCAGACTACCGTTCCTATTTTGCCCATACCATCCGTGATAATCCAGAAGCGGTTTTCCATAATGGTGATATGTATCCGCCTGCCTTCACAAACATGCGGGCCGTTACGTGGGTTAAAACTACCGAAAAGCCAACCGTAAAAACGCGTCTGATGCCACTTCGGGAATCATATCCGCTGGAACGATATTTTATGTGGGCATTTACCGAGACATTCTTCGGTAAATGGCGACGTGAACATATCGTAGACCCGTTGATCTACCTCAGCCAGCCCATTCACTGGCGCAATTACGAGGCCGGTTACGATGTCGCTGAACTCGAACCTAGATCCCGCACGAAACGCACGTATGTCTTACAGGAATATTTTGTTCCTGTTCGTCATTTCGACGCTTTTTCGGAGAAAATGAGTGAGATATTTAACCGCTATCGGGTCAACGTCATCAATGTATCGATTCGCCATGCACTCCCGGATTCGGGTTCGTTTCTGGCCTGGGCGCGCGAAGAAGTCTTTGCCTTTGTGGTCTATTACAAACAACGGACAAACGAAATCGCTAAAAATGAAGTAGCCATCTGGACTCGCGAGCTGATCGATGCGGCCATATCGGTCGATGGGGCTTATTACCTTCCCTATCAGGCACATGCCCTGCCGGAGCAATTCCATCTGGCCTATCCCAATGCGAAAAAACTTTTTGCACTCAAGAAAAAACTGGATCCCGACTTTCGGTTTCACAACGTATTCTGGGATACATACTATAACCCCTCTACCCTCTAAGCCATGACACCAGTAACTTCTGAATTTCACACTGTTTTCGATGAAACGAAACCCCGCGATGCGTTTTACCGCTTTCTACAGGTCGTTTTTCACCTCTATCCCGAAGACAAGTTTCACCACCTGATTCGTGAAGTAACGAAAACAGAAACGTCGGACGAGCGTATTTATAAAACCGTACAGAATCGCCTGTCCAGCATCAAGCCGTTTCTGTCAGAACTGACCTATGCGCTGCCTGCCCTCAAAACGCAGAAAAAAGAAATGACCCGCCAAACACTGGAACTGTTGCCCAAAGGAGCCCAGATAAACGGCTACGTTGAAATTGGGTCACCGGGTCGCTACATCAGCCATCTGCGTAAACACCTGCCTATCAGCGAGCCCATTTACCTGATCAACGATGTTGCTCCAACCAACAGCCCTGCCGATATTATGGAACGGGGTCAGTTAGGCAAAATCGGCACCTTTGTTGAACTAAATGATTACGAGCCAATTAGCCCCGATGCTATTGCCAGCGAAAGCGTTGATCTGGTAACCTGCCTGATTGGCCTGCATCACACCCGACCCGAAAAACTAGCGGGCTTTATCAACTCCATCCGGCGAATTCTGCGTCCTGGTGGCTGGTTTATTCTGCGCGATCACGACGTAAAAACCGATGATATGGCAACGTTCGTATCGCTCGTTCATACCGTATTTAACCTCGGTCTGAACATCACTTGGGAAATCGATCAGCAGGATTATAAAGGGTTTAAACCGATTGAGGAATGGAGTCGGCTCATTAGTCAGGCTGGCTTTAGCGATGCGGGTAAACGGCTCCTTCAAGCCAATGATCCATCTGATAATACGCTGGTCCTGTTCACTAAAATTTGATAGTCCCTCATGCTTAGGCTCCCGATTCTGACGGTTATGATGGTCGTACTGGCCGTTTTTCTTTTCCTCCGCAAAGGGCGACAATCCTTGACGACTCCGGCTGGCAAGGGCTGCGTTGTGCCGAAAGAATGGCTGGTCAGCAATCCGAATCCAGTCACACCCGCCGAGCACATCCGCCCCGCCGATCAGACATTCCTGACCTATCCCGAATGGTTTCTGGTCCATAGCCCCGCCGAAATAGCCGACTACGCCCAAATCCGCACAACGACCACATTCCCATACATGAGCCACGTTAAACAGCTCTGGCAAAGTTATGGTGTCGTGTATGATCAGATCAAAGGCATTTTCGCGTTCAATACCGGTTACCACATCATGATCTGGGTCATTGGCGTCAGCACAACGGTCGAATATGCCATGAAAGCCCTCTACGAAACCATCGTTGGGCGGCTAACGAACCCAACGCAGGGCGCTATCGTGACGGATGAAGATACCTTTAATGCAACGTTTACGCAGGATTACGTAGACTTTATCCGCGTATCGCCCTGGTATGAGTTCGACTTTACTTCTCGTATTCCCAGCCTACTGACAGGAACATCGTTTTTCGGGCCACATTTCCTGCGTAAATGTGATCGCAAGTATATGCTGCTGACGGAGTTGCTGGTGAAGGCAGGCTATGGTTACCTCATCAAACTCGGCACCAAAGCTTCTTACGACGATGCTTTGCCGACAACTGCTGTCATCATAGACAAACTACCCGCTACCCAACGGCCAACCTCTCTATCACCTGCCCAAACGTATCCCGATGGCTCGGCCTTACTAATGTTGCCCCGTTATGAAGCTTTCCATCCGGCCGTGTCGGCTTTAGTACAGCAGGGTGCAACCTTCCGGGAAATTGCTGGGAATAACTCGGCCATCCTGATAACCCTATTGGCTCCCGAAACCTGGAAACCAGCCTCGACCGATTTCCAACTGGTATTTACGCAGCCAATTCTCACCAAACCCGGCCTGAAGCGGGTTGCCCTGGTAACGCCCGTCCGTTGGCTGGACAAAACCGTTCGGTTCGTAACCGAGCAGGGCGTTAAGATTGAGCATGTGTATGATTATTGAAAGAAGTTGGTCAATGACGTCATTACGCTCCTATTCTACTTCGACAACAATGCCACAACCCGGTGTGGGATGAATAGTTTCTATGATTTTTGAAGTTGCTGCCTGATCACTCCATAGGTATTGGGCAATTCATAAACCATGCCAATAGCACTACTTATTTTTCGTTTTTTGCTGTATCCTGGATGTATTGTATGGCGTTTTTTACGTCTGTGGTGTTATCCTCCCAGTTATGCTCGCATTCTACGTTAATATAACCGGTAAATTTTTGTCTCTTCAATTCCTGCACGACACGGGCAAAATCGATTTCCCCTTTTCCAGGATCAACATCCTTGCCTGACTTATCGACATCTTTGAGATGTATCCCGATAATATGCCCAGAAAGTGCTTTCAGGCAATTGACCGGGTCCAGACCACTTCTAACCCAATGGCCAATATCGGCACAAGCCCCAATATTTTTATGTCCTTTAACTGCTGCCAGAACCGAATCTGGGTGCCAGTACAAGTTGGGTTTTTTATGTTCATGAATGGCAATTTTAGTTTTATAAACTCCGGCTAAACTATCGATAATCCCCCAATCTTTTTTTAATGGTTCACACACCAGATACTTCACGCCAAATTCTTGACCCAATTTGAAATACTTTTCCCAATCGTTCAAACCATTCGCTTTGCCAACAAACAAAGATGACATATTGAGATTTCTTTCAGCCAGCATTTGTTTCACCAAAGTCACCTCAGTTGCGTTTAAATCACCCATTGTTTTGTCACCAAAGTCCTCTCCGAGTTTTTGAAATGAAAAACCTTCAACGTTTGTTAAACCACAGCGTTGAGCCATATCTAAACTTTTTTTGAAAGCGTGGTGGTGAAAAGAATACAATGCAACACCTGTTTTCCATCGGGGAACGCCTTTGACAAAGGCCATGGTGATCAGCATCAATAAAAGAAAGTATTTGATCGTCTTCATTGTATTTTAGATTAAAGTGAATTCGGAATTAGAAGTGAACAGGTTTACAAAAACAGACGGTTTTTTGTCGTAGAAATGGAAAGCGGCAAAGCCTGCCTTGGTATGCACCAGCGCATTGAGCGGAGAACGGTGGCGAGTGTGATCAATCTCCTGTATACTCATCAAAATGTCATTCACTGACAGCGCTGGCTGCCCGGTCAATTAACGCCCACTTCTTAAGTCGTAACTTATCATCCAGCCGCACTAACCGGTTCTTCCTATTTTTGCGGCTTTTAGTGACCACGCGCAAGCCTTGTTAATAGAAGGTCTCGAAAAGTTTACTGATGCATCCTTTATCCGCATAACGCTTACCTGTAAGCTTGCTCAGTAGCTTGCGTAGTACCAAGTTGTTATTATCCGACACATTCGCCAGAGTGATCAGGAAATGCGCAATTTGAACTAACTCGTTGATAATCAAACGATATTTTAATCTATAAAACCAGCCTGTTGACGGCTTGCCCCGACTAGCGATGTGGGTTAAGACTTTATGAGTATGGATTCGTCGGTTATCACAGACGGGCTCACCTCGATTACAGGTTAATACCTATTTCTCTGGTAATGTAAATGCCACATAAGCATCACTTGATCTTTTTCTGTCCCATTTAGAGCCACCGCAGGCAATAACCACATATTGCCTGCCATCGATTGCATACACGGCTGGTGTGGCCACACCAGCAGCAGGGAGGTCGGTTTCCCAAAGCAGCTTGCCTGTCTTTTTGTTAAATGCCCTGAATTTCCCGTCTGCCGAAGCTCCGATAAATAGTAACCCGCCGGCCGTTACAACAGATCCACCGTAATTTTCGCGGCCGGTAGTCGGTATTCCTTTTTTCTTTAGCTCTTCAAATTCGCCAAACGGGATTTTCCATACATACTTCCCGGTGTTCAGGTCGATAGCGTTTATTGTACCCCATGGCGGGCTGATGGCAGGATAACCGTCCTTTGTTAAAAATTTATTATAACCTGTGAAGCTATAGTCCGGTTTCGAAGGATCCTTACTCTCGATGGCCCTTCCAGTGTAGGGTTTTTCCTGTTCTGCTTTCAGGTTCAAAACAAAAGAGCCAATCGCAGTCTTTTCTTCTAATGAGAGTTGCGCAAATCCTGGCATCCTGGTCTTTCCTGTTTTAAGGAGCTGATTGAACTGGTCAAGCGTATATTTTTGATCTACCCCAATCAATTTTGGAAAATCTCCGGAGCCTAAAAGTTCGGGGCCGTGACAGATCATACAATTTTTTTTGTACAAAAATGAACCGGCCTCCAGGTTAGTCAGTTTTTTACCACCACGCTGCATTCTAACCAAGGTTTGTACCCAGGCCATTTCGTTGGCATTCACATACAGAATATTGGAAGTAGGATCCACTGTTGGACCGCCCCATTCACCGCCACCATCATAACCAGGCAAAATGATTGTTCCTTGCTCACTGGGTGGCGTATAGATGCCCTGGGATCGGTAAGTCCTGAATCGTTGCCTGATTTGTTCTTGTTCCTCAGCACTCACCAGTGGATTTAAATCCTTTTCTGTCAGGATTTGCCTTGCAAATGGTTTGGGCAATACCGGGAAAGGCTGTGTTGGATGCAATTTTTCTCCTTCTACCCCATCAGTGAGCACGGGTATTTCTTTTATTGGAAAGAGGGGTTTTCCCGTTACGCGATCAAAAACAAAAATCATCCCTGTTTTGGTTGTTTGTGCGACGGCATCCACTTTTTTCCCGTTGCGGGTAAGGGTCAGCAGTGCCGGCGGGCTGGATACATCCATATCCCAGACATCGTGATGAACTGTTTGGAAATGCCAGATGCGCTTACCCGTTTGAGCATCAAGCGCCACCAGGCAATTGCCGAACAATCCTTTCCCCAGGCGTGCACCGCCGTACATATCATTGGTAGGGCTACCGATACCGGCATAGAGTATTCCCCTTTTACTATCGAGGCTGAAACCACTCCAGGCATTGGTCGAACCCAGCCGTTGGTAAGCCGTTTTATCCTCCCAGGTGTCGTATCCAAATTCACCTGGGTAAGGAATTGTATGAAATGCCCATTTCTGCTCACCAGTTTTGACGTCAAAACCGCGTATATCGCCAGGAGTATAACCGCCGTTCAACCCACTTGTGATAAACAGGTTTTTATAGATCAGCACAGGCGAAGTCGGAGACATCGAGACGGTTTTTGGGTCTCTTCCAAGCCCTTCGCGTAAATCAACACCTCCATTTTTACCAAAAGTAGGAACGAGCCGGCCTGTTGTGGCATTCACAGCATATACGATATTCCCACAAGCAAAAAGGACTCGGCTGTCATCACCCTCCGTCCAATAGGCTACTCCCCTGTTCATAGGGGTAGCATAATTTTCATACCAGGTCCTATTGGTCGACGAATCTGCAGGATTAAACTCCCATTTCCTTTTACCGGTAGCCGCATCAATAGCAAACAACTTCAACTTGGCTGATACCGCAAATAGGGTTTTACCAATAATAATGGGATTGGATTCCATTGGTCCAAATCTGGTGCTATCCCCATTTTCAGAGCGATAAACCCATGCCACTTTTAATTGGTCAACATTGGACGTATCGATTTGCTTAAGGTCTGAATACTTATTGTTTTCAGAGTTACCACCATAAGTACGCCAGTCGAGATATAATTTCTTGGGAAAATCGGTGAGAGAAACCAAAAACACGCCCAAAACGACTAGAGAAAATGCATATTTTATCCTTGTGAATGTCATATCTTGTAAGTTTACGTGCAATGATTGGCTGACATTATTTCCCGCAAAAGTGTCAACCAATTAAATCTATTAGTAGCCTTCGTTTTGTTTCAAGGTGGGCTTCCCGTCTTTATAACTTTGTTTAATAGCATAATCTGGAATGGGCTGATATTCGCACTTGCCTTTCGTAAAACTGACACCTGTGAATATCAACTTACGCCTAGGCGTTTCCTTAGCGAGATATTTGGTAATCTCCTGCTCTGCAATTCCCCAGCGGACAAGGTCAAAAAAGCGGTGCCCTTCTGGCCTAATTCAAGCCTCCGCTCAAACATTAGTGCTTGCATCGATTCAATCTTACTTGTCCAGGGAGCTGTATAAGGTCTAGCATCAGTTCCACAGGACTTAGCATAGGCGGCATACTTCTTAGAGGCACCTGCTGAACGCCGATATATGAATTATAGGTAAGGCTTGTTGTCCCTGATTTGCCATGTTTTGTAGTGATGATTACTACTCCATTGACAGCACGGGCACCATAGATCGAAGCTGCGGACGCATCCTTTAAAACCTGTAACGATTCGATGTCTTCAGGATTAATGCGTGTTATATCAGTGGTAGCCACTCCGTCGACTATATATAACGGATTATTATTACCATATGAGGCAAAGCCACGGATTCTTATACTTGATGTAGCACTCGGATCGCCACTGGTACTCACGGTTACGCCCGCAGCCCGTCCCTGCAATTGAGCCATGATATTTGGCGACGGCGTCTGCTGCAAATCTTTTGCGCTGACCACTGAGACCGCTCCTATGATGTCTTTTTTACGCTGAGTCGTATAACCTGTTACGATAATTTCATTTAAATTTTGTTCAGATTCTAAAAGTTTGATTTTTACTCTAGTTCTTCCATTTAATGGCACCTCTTGCGTCAGATATCCAACAAATGAAAATACCAGTACACTATTGCCAGGCGCGGTAATACTATATTTTCCTGACGCATCTGTTATCGTACCACGGTTGCTTTCTTTTATCTGAATTGTTACACCCGGCATTGCCATACCTTTTTCATCGGTCACCTCTCCTTTTATAAGGGTGTCAGCCTGGAAGATGCTCTTGCGCTCTAATCGCTTTGAGTCAGGATAAAGTACCGCTGCTGCATATGATTTTAGGCCCATTAAAGGCGTTAATACAAAGAAATGGCTTAAGCAATATTTTGTTCGTCCTACCAGAAGCTGGACACTTCGCATTCTTTCCTGGGTAGAATCTTTCATACAAAATGGATTTTCAAATTGAGGCTCTGATTACTTTTAAAGCAACCATAGGGATTACGTGTTATTCCGATTAACGAAGGGGCATTATCCCAAAATATCCGGCGATAATTACATTAACCTAAGCCCTTTATCCTTCAGCTTCTGTCATAGACATCGTCCTGACAAGCCGTCCTTGCCATTTACATCGCAGATTCTATTCATGTAATTTTCTGCTGTACCTGACTCCCGACCAAAGGGGAAGGGCACAATTGAACACTGGCATGTGGATTACCATACCCAGGGGTCTCACCAAGCATTTGGCTATCTCATGCCAGCCGTATTTATATAAATAAGATAAGCTCTGATTATTTACAGATCCTCGAACCTATCTGCCCACATACATGCGATACACCGACACAATTAGCGTACTAGCTATTTAATCGAGTAAGCCCACCATCAATGGTGTAATCGCTTCCGGTAATGAAAGCAGCTTCTTCTGAGCATAAGTACAAGGCTAATGAGGCTATTTCTTCGGAAGTACCCATCCGACCAATCGGTTGGGTTTTTGATAACTTCTCAAACATTTCCTGTTCACGACCCGGATAAGTCTTCGCCAGAAAGCCATCCACAAAAGGCGTATGTACGCGCCCCGGCGATATACAATTGCAGCGAATACCATCGGCCAGATAATCTTTTGCTACGGAAAGCGTCATGCCCACAACAGCTCCTTTCGTCATGCTGTATGCAAAGCGATCTGCCAATCCTACTGTAGCCGCCACTGAAGCCATATTCAGGATCACTCCCCTTACTTTTTTGAGGTGAGGTAGAGCTGCCTGAATGACATAGAACACGCCTTTTACGTTAACTGCCAGCAGACGTTCCATATCGGCGGACCGGGTCGTTTCTGCATTGCCAATATGAGCTATCCCCGCATTGTTAATGATTATATCCAACCGGCCAACCTGATCAATAATAGACTCTACTACTAATCTCACTTCGCTCTCGTTGTGGACACTACATTTTTTGAAAAATGCCTTACCCTTGATGGCAACTATCGATTGAAGGGTCTCTGTAGCGCCATCCTCATCAATATCCAGTATAAAAACTGTGGCCCCCTGCTGAGCAAAAAGAGCGGAGATAGCCCGGCCAATGCCACTGCCTCCCCCAGTTATAAGTGCCACTTTCTGATCTAACCGTAGCATAAAATTTCCTTAGGATAAAGGATTTTGAACCATGAATAACCTGTTAATTCATTGGTGAGGGACTAACAGACGTCCAACCCCCGTCAATAATTAGTGTTTGTCCGGTAACATGTCGCGCTGCATCTGAGACAAAAAACAAAGCTGCCGCGGCAATGTCAGCCACAGTGGCTGGGCTCCCCATAGGAGTGATACGCGACCAAGTTTTTTCGTATTCCGGATCTTCGAGTGTTCGTTCGGTCAGTGTAGCTCCAGGAGCAATGGCATTGACACTTATGCGGTAGGGTGAAAGTTCAATGACTAAACTTTTAGCCAGCATTTCAATGGCTGCCTTTGTCATGCCATAAGCCTCTAGATTCTGATGGGCCTGGTGACCTGTCACTGATGAGGTAAACAATAGCGTGCCCCCTGATGGTTGGTTTTTCATTTGATTTGCCGCAGCCTGCGCCAGAAAGAATGTTCCCCCAAGATTTACCTGTAGCACGCGGTAGAACGCTTCAGGAGTATAGGAGAAAAAGTCCCCAAAAAGCGTAATACCCGCATTGGCAATAACAATGTCCAGCTTTCCAAACCTCGACACTGCTGTATCAACCAGTTGCTGAATGACGGCCCGGTCACTGGAATCACCGGGAACAGGAATGCAGTTGCCTCCTTCCTGTGTGATCTTCTCTGCTGCTTCCATTGTTAGTTGCGCCGTGCGATTATTCAGGATCACCTGAGCGCCTGCATTGGCTAGTTGCCGGGCAATTTCCAGTCCGATACCAACACCAGCCCCAGTGATAATGGCTACTTTATCTGTCAAGGTCGTCTTATTCACGGTTATTCGAAGGCTTTCATAATCAGTGATGAATGCGTATCTGTTACTGCTCAGTCGAAGACTAGATTCCCAAAAATCCTTTTATTGAACATTTCCTCGTTGCTAACACTGACAAAGTCCTGGCAAAGGCACGGTCGGTAATGCATATCATATGATTTCGGATAAACACAGCACTTTCTGCTGTTCACTTGCAATGGAGTATCTGGCTTGTTTCTCCTCTGGCTGCTTCTAATCCTATTTTTAATAGCATGCACATGGCCTAACATATATACTATTCCATTGAAATGACAAACAAATGTCTGAATAATACAATCTTCGAAAAAGCATTATATTTGCCGTTTATTACACACTATTTACATTAATTCTACCTTATATTCCATTATTCATATCAATTTCATATACTATATGAGAACTTTTTTTCGTGATATCCAGCCCGTTCTGGATGCAAGCTTTATCATTCGCCAAGAGCAAGCCAACCAGTTTGCTGCACCTTTTCATTTTCACCGGGGCTACGAGTTACTCTTCATTATAAAAGGGCAGGGTAAATTTTATGGTGGGAATCAGGTTATGAACTTCGGTCCAGGCGATGTGTATTTATTTGGCCCAAACTTTCCTCACTATTTTGTCATTGATCGACTTTTTGTGGAAATGGGTCATTCGATTGTGATCCAGTTCCGTGATGATTCACTGGAAAAGGTTTTTAGCCAATTACCCGAACTTAATGCTGTTAATGAACTGCTAAAACTGGCCGCTTCGGGCATTAAATTCGGGCCGGTTGATGATTCTGTGTGGATTTCGGTATTAGAGATGTCTAAATCCAAAAATTTGGGCCTGGTCGCTTTACTTCAATTCATCTACACACTTCATTTACTAGCTACGAGCAATCAGCACCAAATTACCATCATTGACCCCATTATAGACAAGTTTATTAAGAAACAGGGGGACGACACACGTCTTGATAGCGTCTATCAATATGTATTAAGACACTTCAATGAAAAGTTATCCACAAAAAAAGCCGCTTCCCTGGCTTGTATGCAGGAAGCGGCTTTCTGTCGTTACTTTAAGCGCCGGACTAGCAAAACCTTCTCTCAATTTGTTAATGAGGTTCGTATTAAACACGCTAAGCAACTGTTATACAGATCTCATGATAGCATATCGGTCGTCTGTTACTCCTGTGGCTTTCACAGTATCACCTACTTTAATCGACAGTTTAAAGCAATAATTGGGTTTACCCCATATGAATATCGGAAGAAACTTGCTGAGGAGGATTCTACAAAAACTGATTAATGTTTACGCGTATTGGATTAAATCATATGCAACCAGGCTTAGTATCGCCATGCCATAATTCGCTCCTATCCAATGTCTGAAAACTAAACTTCCCAGTTGACTGTCGTCTTCCAGGGCACCGAAAATCGATGACACATCGGAATATTGCGCTTACCTTCCTCAATCGACAAGCATAGGGAGTGTATATATTATTCAAGTAAAGATAGCACTCCTCCAACAAAATTGCCCGAACGCCCTTTTTTCCCTATTTTTATCGGCTTATAAACCAATTATCCGAATACTAACCTATGAAAAGACAATTCCTCACAACCTTATTACTCATTCCTATACTCGCCGTAGCTCAGCCTAAAGCAAAAAAAGCAGCAACTCCGGCTATTGATCCTGATAAACAGGCTGTCATTGCGGATCTCGACAAACGGTTCCCCGAATACGCCACTATTTCGAAGCAGATCTGGACTTTCGCAGAACTTGGCTATCAGGAAGAAAAAAGCTCCGCCCTGCTGGAAGAACAATTAAAGAAAGAAGGTTTTGATGTTCAAACGGGTGTGGCTGGAATTCCCACGGCTTTTGTAGCTACCTATGGTTCAGGCAAACCCGTTATCGGTATTCTGGGTGAATATGATGCGCTGCCAGGACTGGCGACCGAAGCCAAACCCGAATTTACTCCCATTCCGGGACAAAAAGGCGGGCACGGATGCGGCCATAACCTATTCGGAACGGCGTCGGTTGCCGCTGCTGTTGAGGTGAAAGACTGGCTCAAAAAATCAGGCCATGCCGGAACGGTCAAAATTTACGGTTGTCCGGCCGAAGAAGGTGGTTCGGCCAAGGTATATATGGTCCGGGAGGGGCTGTTCAATGATGTAGATGTAGTGCTGCATTGGCATCCTGGTGCGCAGAATGCTGCCGATGCTGGTACATCGCTGGCCAACAAGAATGCGAAGTTCCGATTTAAAGGCATTGCGGCTCACGCTGCCGCATCACCGGAGCGCGGTCGATCGGCGCTGGATGGTGTCGAAGCCATGGATTACATGGTCAACATGATGCGCGAGCATATCCCATCCGATACCCGTATCCACTATGTCATTACGCGCGGTGGTGAAGCTCCAAACGTGGTTCCAGCTTTTGCGGAGGTTTATTATTACGCTCGCAATAAAGACCGGGCAGTTGTGCAAAGTGTCTGGAAACGGATTGAAAATGCGGCTGAAGGTGCAGCGAAAGGAACAGGCACACAGGTAAGCTGGGAAGTGCTGGGCGGTGTTTATGATTTGTTGCCCAATGTAACCCTGGCCGAAGTAATGCATCAAAACCTGAAAACGGTTGGTGGTGTGAACTATACCCCTGAAGAAACGGAGTTCGCAAAAAAAATCAGTGAAACGTTCGATCGGAAAGTCCCCATCGAAGAAGCAGCTACCGTAAAAGACTTCCGCGATGCCTCTGAAAGCGCAACCAGCGGTGGCTCAACCGACGTTGGCGACGTAAGCTGGACGGTACCGACCGTAGGTTTATCAACCGCAACCTGGGTTCCGGGCTCATCGGCACACAGCTGGCAGTCTACAGCCGCCAGTGGCATGAGCATTGGCCAGAAGGGAATGATCGTTGCGGCCAAAACGCTCTCCATGACAGCCCTCGATCTCTTTAAAACACCGGCACTCATCGAGAAAGCCCGCGCAGAGTGGGTCAAGAAGCGTGGGGCCGACTTCAAGTATGAAGCACTGCTCGGCGACAGAAAACCAGCCCTGGATTACCGAAAATAATGAGTGAAAGTATGAAAGAGCGAAAGAGTGAGTAGTCGGGTTTCGGCAAAGTACCTACCTTTGCGGTAGAATTCTAAAGAGTGAAGAAGTGAATGAGCGAACGAGCGGTTTCCGTCAGTCACATTCGCCCCTTCACTCTTTCACTCTTTCCTTCTTTAAACATGCTTCGAACGCATACTTGCGGAGAACTCCGCCTTACTGACAGCAACAATACGGTCACATTGACCGGCTGGGTCCAGACAATTCGTGATAAGGGTGGCGTGTTGTGGGTTGATCTACGCGACCGGTATGGTATTACACAGCTTCTGCTCGAAGATGGCCAGACTGCGCCCGAACTCTTTGCCATCGCCCGTTCGCTGGGTCGCGAATATGTTCTGAAAGCCACAGGTACGGTCATCGAACGAAAGTCAAAAAACCCGAATCTGCCCACTGGCGACATTGAAATCAAGGTAACGGCTCTGGACGTTCTGAACCCGGCCAAGTTACCACCTTTCCTCATCGAGGACGAAACCGACGGTGGCGACGATCTGCGGATGAAATACCGTTATCTTGATCTGCGCCGTAATCCTGTTCGTCGGAACCTTGAGCTTCGCCATCGGATGGCCCAGCAGACACGTCTGTATATGGACGGTCAGAATTTCATTGAGGTCGAAACGCCGGTACTGATCAAATCTACACCCGAAGGCGCACGGGATTTTGTGGTGCCAAGTCGGATGAATCCGGGCGAGTTTTATGCACTCCCACAGTCTCCCCAAACATTTAAACAATTGCTGATGGTATCGGGCTTCGACCGTTACTATCAGATTGTGAAGTGCTTCCGCGATGAAGATCTTCGTGCTGACCGTCAACCCGAGTTTACACAGATCGACTGCGAAATGTCGTTTGTGGAGCAGGAAGACATCCTGAATATGTTCGAAGGACTGGTTCGGCACCTGTTCAAAGCGGTAAAAGGGATCGATATGGTCGAAGTGCCACGTATGACCTATGCCGATGCCATGAAACGTTACGGGTCCGATAAACCCGATACGCGCTTTGGTATGGAATTCGTCGAGCTTAAAGGCACCTTCGATACGGTTGATATGACCTCTGGAAAGGGTTTCGGCGTGTTCGATTCGGCCGAACTGGTTGTGGGTATCAACGCGCCGGGTTGTGCGCACTATACCCGCAAGCAACTCGATGAGCTAACGGACTGGGTTAAACGCCCGCAAATTGGCGCTAAAGGGTTGATTTATGTCCGCTATAACGAAGACGGTACGCTAAAATCGTCGGTAGACAAATTTTATTCGGAAGACGATTTGAAAGCATGGGCTGCTCACTTTGGTGCTAAACCTGGCGATTTGATGCTTCTCATTTCGGGCGATTGTGCCAAAGCACGCAAGCAACTGAACGAACTGCGGCTGGAAATGGGTAGTCGGTTAGGTCTGCGCGATCCAAACGTATTCAGCGCATTGTGGGTGCTCGACTTCCCGCTTCTCGAGTATGGCGAAGAAGAGAATCGGTGGTTTGCCATGCACCACCCCTTTACATCGCCAAAGCCAGAAGATATTGCCCTATTGGCGAACGATCCGGGTGCAGTTCGGGCCAATGCGTATGACCTGGTTATCAACGGAACCGAAGTTGGTGGTGGTTCTATCCGGATTTTCAACCGTGACCTACAGGCGCGGATGTTTAGTATTCTGGGTTTCTCAGATGAAGAAGCCAAAAATCAATTTGGCTTCCTGATGGATGCCTTCGAATACGGTGCTCCGCCCCACGGTGGTATCGCGTTCGGTTTCGACCGGTTATGCTCGCTCTTTGGCGGAGCCGATTCTATTCGCGACTTTATTGCCTTCCCGAAAAACAATTCTGGCCGGGATGTGATGATCGACTCGCCGTCTACCATTTCGCAAGCCCAATTAGATGAACTAAAGATCGCAACGGTAGCGAAGTAAATTTATGAATAGCGTGAGTGGAAACTTCGCGTAACCAGAGTCTGGCATATAACCACTGTTTTGCAGACTCTAGTTACACGAAGCTTCCATCCGCGCTGCTTTTCTGGTCAAAATCTGCATTTACTTACTTAAAGGTTATAAGTTTTTTATATAATAAATACCTAGTATTCTTTATTACCATATTACACCTAGAATTAGTATATTAAACTAGTAAACAGCTCTATATCAGCTCATTAATTTACGATCTAAAATTCTACAAAAGCCAGCTTGCCAATCAAACCGAAACGGCTATCTCGTCAAAGCATAGGCTAATGTATTAAGTTAGCCCATTTTGGCAACTTCACAAGTATATACATCTAGCATTTCATGCGATAATAGTTTATACTTGGCGGCCATTATCACGGCATTACGCAACCCTATCCGACATGAGCGCTTCTGTACGACCAATACTAATGGTATTGCTTATTCTATATTCTGCGCGATCCTTTGCTCAATTAACAATCACTAGCCCGGTACCCCGAATTGTTTATCAACGAAATCAGTCAGACGAAGCCACAATAGTCATAACTGGGTTAGCTCCGCCGACGGCTACAACTATCGAAGCGAGGTTTATACCGATGGCCATTGAGCAGGGCGAAGTAACGCCCTGGACACCTCTCTCATTTTTCCCATCATCTAAAGCATTTCGAGGGTCTGTTCTTGTCAAAAAAGGGCAATATCGCCTGGATGTCCGAGCGAAAACGGGTAGTACATTAGTAGCCGAAACGCACGTAAACCGGGTAGGTGTTGGTGAAGTATTCGTATTGGCCGGTCAGTCGAACGTCTATGGTGGACTACAGCGCGTTCCAAGTTCCGAAGAGGATCGCGTTTCCTGTGTCGATTTCCGACAGGAAACGATCAATGAATATCTGCTTCCCTTTCGGTTTAGCAATGTCAGCTACGGGAGTAACATAGGTCCCAGTCAGCCTCCGCACCTTTGGAGTATTCTGGGTGATCGACTCGTTCGTCGGCTCAATGTACCGGTCATGTTTCTGGGTGCAGCATTGGGTGGTACGTCAAGCGACGAATGGAAGCAATCAGCTGCTGGTAACCTGGGCAATACGCCGAATTCATCCGTATATAGACGTTTGGGTATCGCTTTATTGCATTATGTATCCCGTACGGGAGCGCGCGCTGTTCTCTGGCACCAGGGTGAAAATGACCTCATGACCAGCACTCAGACCTATTTCGACAATATTCAGTACGTCATCAACAAATCCCGTCAACAGACAGGCTTCAACCAATTAGCCTGGATGGTATCACGAACCAGTTTTGTCGCTGGCCAGACAAGCCCTACCGTCATTGCTGCTCAAAATCAATTAATTGCCCAGGTTCATGATGTCTTTGCGGGGCCAGCTACAGACAGTATAGTTGGTCCGGAAAACCGCCCCGATGGTACGCATATGCTTGGCGAGGGGCTTTATCGGTTTATCAATACCTGGGAACAATGTCTGAATAGTACGTTTTTCAATACAGCTCTCCCATTTACACCAGTCGATTCATCCGCTTTTATTACCAGTGGTTACACGCTTCCCCTCATCCGCCGACCCGGCGAAACCATTCAGGTGGCTTCACTTCGGGCCGACGCTCATGAAGCTGATAATCAATATATTGCCCAACTAGTACGAGCTGACAATAATCAGGTCGTATACGAATCAGCCCCCGGCACAGCCAATCCACTGATGGTAACGCTACCCGCCAGCTTGCCCGATGGTCAGTATCGGATGCGAACAAACTCGACTCACCCTGTTACTCTAGGTACTCTTGGCGAGCCTTTTCAGGTACAGCAATCGGCAACACCCACCGCTACTCAGCCATCGATTCAGCTGACAACCAGTGGCGGAACGACCGATCCTGCCATCCAGCGTTTTGCCTACCGGTATGAACCAAAAAGCCATGGTTTTTTTGTCATGGTTCGATCAGATGTTCCGGTAGAAACCCGAGTCGAAAGTATGGATGGCGGCACTTTCGGCAATTCGGGCTGGAATCTGGCCCTACCAAGCAGTCAGGGGCCCGACTATGCCGAATTTGCTGATTTCAATTATCTGAACAATTATCCACCCAGCGCCTTTGGTGTCGGTGGGGTTGAACCTGGGCGGTACCGATTGGCTGTTCGACGGCAGGGTGATTCGGGATCAGGCTTCTGGTATGATGTAAGCCTGATTGAAGGCCGAAATATTCTGTATTATGCCATGGAGCCAATTCCTACTGTTCCTCCTATTCTAACACTTTATGGTATTCCGGTTACTCCTCCATGCGTATCCGGTTCATTCTCTGTATCGGTTATTGTCACAGACGGCGAAATGAATAATGGGAATAGCTTTACAGTCCAGTTGTCGGACGCAACAGGTTCCTTTAACGCCGGAACGACGATTGGCACGGGTAATACAAGTCCAATACTTGCCACTTTACCATCAGGCTTACCACTGGGAACTAATTACCGTATACGGGTGATCGGTAGTAATCCGGCCGTAGTCAGCATGCCTGGCGCGCCCCTGCTTATTTGCCCTGATGTAGCTGACTTATCGCTGTCTATGCAGCTTGATAATCGCGTACCCGTTGTTGGTCAGGTCGTTTCTCTTACCTTGTCACTGACTAATACCGGCCCACAGGCTGCCGCGGGCGTACGCCTTCAAAGCCTCCTCCCTCCAGCCATCACCTTTGTTGATTCGCCTAATACCGCCGTTAGTGTGCTGAACAGCGCTGTAACCATTGAGGCAGGTACCGTTTCTGCGGGGGAAACAATACCTTACATTTTTCGGCTAAAAGCAACTCAGTCCGGTACTTTTGCCACAGCCGCCCAGATCATTGGCAGTCAGACATTCGACCCCGACAGCCAGCCCAATTCAGGTACGGGCGATGGGCAGGACGATGCCAGTCTGGTCGACCTGCGAACTGCCAATGCAACCGGGCCGTTAGTCACATCACCAAACCCAAATCAGACGCCCCTTCCGGTGGTACTATCGAATCAGCCTCCAACCGATCCGACAAAAGCAGACTTAAGCCTTGGCATGAGTACGAGTAATTTAACCGTATCAGCAAATGGACTTGTTAGCCTGACAATTACCATCTTTAATCGAGGAGGGCTCGTAGCCAGTAATACTGCCATTCAGATTCTGTTACCCACAGGCTGGCAAGTGACCGATACAACTAACTTAACCATTAATGGTCAGACGATTACGGCATCCATAGCCGAGATAGCGGCCGACAATTCGGTCAGTATTGTCCTGCCTGTTCAGGTAAGTGGAACCGGAACGATAACCGCTCAGATTTTAAGTGTTGCTGAAGCCGACCCAGACTCGACACCCGGCAATGGGTATGAAAATGGCGAAGACGATGAAGCCCGCATCAGTATACGAACCAATGGCTAGCTCCGGCCGACAAAACACAGATCATACACCAACAACGAATTGTCAGATTTTGGGTAAGCAGTTCGTGTAGCGACTCATAATACCGTCAGGTCCCAATTGTGTTTAAGCGGTATTGTCGCATCAGGAAATGGTAGCTATATTGCTTTTCGAAAATTCGAGACTAATTAGGTTTGCAAAATAGATGAGCTTTTTTTCAAT